>JAJRTM010000206.1 GCA_024278285.1 Planctomycetota bacterium | reverse complement strand
GGTGCGACGCAGGCTGCTGAAGTTGGTGTCAGCGTGACCTTTGCGAATCCGACATTGGTCTTCCTGAAACGTGACGTCAAGTTGCCAGTGCCAGATTTCTTTTTGCCTGCTCGAAAGGCAAACGATTTTCGATCCCCCAATCTGTTCGCACCGCGACTCCAAAACGACGACCAGAAATATATCTGCTCAAAATATAATACCAAACTCAACTAAAAACTGCGTTCAGTGAATGATCGTGGCCTTGTACTGACAACGGTTTAGGAAAAGTTCAACGCGCAAACAAATACGCGAATGCGTATAATAGCGAACTTCCGTATGCGTTTTCCCATCAATCGCCATCTCTTGCCCATCGGTAATTTCGTGCAACGCGGTGATCCACTCAAGCAAACACTATTCTTAACAAACACCGTTCAAATTCGTTCGGCTTGATCGCTGCCAGAATTGCATTGAAGCGATCATGCGAAGGGATGCCGTTACTCAAATCGAGAAACGTTGCCAACCTTTTTTGTTGCTTGTTAGCGAACTGTGTGATCGCCCCAGCACGGCTGGCTCATTCTGATCGCCAACAGCAAAATCAAATTGATTGAATATTTGAGCAAGACGCAAAACAAATGATCGTTAGCAGTAAAAATCGTCCGCACCGCAGATGACCGCACAAACCGCAATCACCACAATGTTCAACAAAGGATAGGTCACCTTCCCCCGGCGAGTATCGGTCAGCTCACCAAAATAGTTTTGAATTTTAGCTGAGGCAGACTTTGTTTCATCCATGCAAATCGACTCCCGAGTCAGGCGATTTCCTTAACCCTCGCCATCCCTCAGCAAGCGGCAGAAATCACATTAATGCAACTATACCAGACTACCTAGTATCGCGAAATCGCCACAGGTCGTTTAATCACAAGCAACAGTGCCATTCGTTATGGGAACCTCTCTCTGTTCATTCAAAAGGGGCACAGGCATTCCTGCCTGTCTCGTTTGAGCAAACCGGATTAAAGGCAGACGAAGGATGTCCCCCCTCCGCTCAAAAGGATATTTCTGAATCACATGGAAATCCCCTTATGTAATTTCGCAAAAAAAACAATATTGGATGTTGACATCCAGTATTGACGACGATAACCTTACTGTGTGGATTACTCCCGCTTGAGGCTGTAGACTGAACGGCTTTGACTGATGAGAAGAAACATGGATTTTCCTGCCAACACGCAAAAATTGAGATCGACATGAAACATCTTTTATTCCACCTGCTTTTTTTGGCTGTTTTTGTAATCGCCCAGAGTGAGCAATCGGCGTACGCTCAACTTGATTTTGAAGACGCGCCGATTAACTATCTTGATGCTGTCTCTTCGGACCCGGTTGCAAAATTACAGAAGAGAATTGACTCTGGTCAATTCAAATTGAGCTACGATGAACAGCATGGCTATTTGCCTGCGGTACTTGATGCACTTGGCATTCCTCAATCTTCACAGATGCTTGTTTTTTCACAAACCAGTTTTCAGTTACGAAAAATTTCCCGTCATCGTCCTCGTGCTGTTTACTTTGGCGACAACATTTATATCGGCTGGGTACAGGGCGGCGATGTTGTTGAAGTCTCTGCAGTTGATCCTGAATTAGGGGCTGTCTTTTACACGCTGGATCAGGACAAAAATAAGAAGGTAAAGTTTCTTCGTGATCGTGGGCAATGCCTGACTTGCCATGCTTCTTCGCGAACACAGGGGGTTCCAGGTCAGTTGGTTCGTTCTGTCTTTCCCGATGAAGGCGGTCGCCCGATGCTTGGCTCAGGGACTTTTACGACCGATCATACAAGCCCGTTTTCAGAACGCTGGGGTGGTTGGTTTGTTACCGGACTGCACGGAAACATGCGACACATGGGTAATGTATATGTTACCGATAAGCTAGATACGCAAAATATTGATCGTGAAAAAGGGGCAAATATCAAAAATCTGGATCGCATTGTCGATACCACTCCTTACCTGGTTCCTACAAGCGACTTGGTAGCGTTGATGGTGATGGAGCATCAATCACAGATGCACAACTTCCTCACGCTGGCTCACATGGAAACGCGGATGGCTCGTCATTACGATTCCATTATGAATAAGGCACTTGATCGCGCTGTCGATTTTCAGTCTGACAGTACCAAACGCCGTATTAAAGCTGTCTCCGACAAACTGGTCAAATATATGCTGTTCAGCGAAGAATTTCCGTTGAAGTCTCCCGTAGAGGGAGCATCAAGCTTCACACAGGATTTCATGCAGATGGGGCCGCGTGGTTCCCAAGGGCGGTCTCTGCGAGATTTCGACTTGAAACATCGGCTATTCAAATACCCCTGCAGTTATCTGATTTATTCCAAACCATTTCAGACGCTTCCAGAACCTGTCATGGAGCAAGTGATGCAATCTCTTAATGAGATTCTTACCGCAAAGACTCCCCCGGAAGGCTTTACGCATCTGTCGCCGAAAGATCGCAAGAATATTCGCGAGATTCTCATCGATACGCTTCCACAATTAACGACCAATTGGAATTGACTACTCACTGGAAGTAACAGAGATATTTTGTCATGATCCTTTAGTTGGTCTCGGACGATGGTTTATTGTTCGAGAGTGGATCACGTAAAAGATGTTTTTCTGTTATCAGATGGTCAATTAAAGTTATGAGAATTATTGCTGGTCGGTACAAGCGGCAAAAGTTACAGATCAATCCCGGATTAACAACGCGCCCCATTGTCGATCGCGCCAAGCAGAAGTTGTTTGATCGGCTGGAATCGGAGCTGGAAAATGCAAAAGTTCTTGATGTCTTTTCAGGGACAGGCTCGATGGGACTGGAAGCGCTCAGCCGTGGGGCTTCCACGTGTGTCTTCATCGAGCGAGATCATAAAGCCCACGAACTGCTTCGCAATAATGTCGCTCAGTTGAGGGTTGAAGAAGAAACGATGTGCTGGCGGACCGATGCGATTCGCTGTTCGTATCGCCCGAAAGGCTTGCCACAGTTTGTCCCGTTTGATGTCATCTTTTTCGATCCGCCTTACGAAATGGCTCGGGGTGAATTGAAAGCAAACACAAAACTGTATCAGGCGATCCAGCGATTAGCCTGCGATACAGTCAGCTCGCCAACGGCTTTGCTGGTATTAAGAATTCCCGAAAAACTGGAGCCGGAAGTTCCCGAGGAATGGTTTCGTACCGAACTGGAAATAGCAGTCGGCAGCATGCGTATCCGATTCTACGAAAAAGGTCACACATCAAAAGAAGATGGACCCTTCGCAGAACTTAATGACTAAATGAAAAAAGAGCCACGGATGAACCCAGCGCGGCATAGCCGCAACCAAACAGGGATTTGAACCACGACTAGAGACCGATTAACACGAAATTTTCTTTTGGAAACTTCATCTCAAACTGTAGGATGGCGTGCTTGCACCCATCAAATACGGTTTCCAGTTCATTAGTCTGATGCCGGTGAATCAATGGCAGAATAATAACAGATTGACTCTCCAATTTTCATTGAACGCAACTCGGCACGCGAAGATGGGTGCAAGCACGCCATCCTACTGTCACTGTTTCATACAGGCAGATTATTGGGATAAATCGTGCGAATCTCCGCGAGCGGGAATGATTGGTTCTTCGTCGCAGTATTCTCGTAACACTTCTGCCAGCGCCGTTGAAGATTCCTTTTCTCCATGGACAAGAAATGCCTGACCAATCCCACCTTGCTTTGATGCTTGTTCAAACCACCATTTGAAATCGTGAACATCCGCGTGACCAGAAAGCCCGTTCAATTTTTCCACATGCGCTTTTAGCGAAAAATCCCGATCAAATATCTTGACGTACTTTTGCCGTTCTACAATTCTTCTGCCCAGTGTGTGAGCAGCTTGATAACCGATAATCGCTATCGTATTTTTAGGATCTTCAATCGCATGAGCCAGGTGATGCACCACTCGCCCGCCTTCGCACATCCCCGAAGCAGAGATAATCATCATGGCTCCTTTTCGGGAATTAAGTTCTTTACTTTCCTGCGGCGAACCGATGTATGTCAGCCAGGGAAAGCCGAACGGATCGTGATCGTTCAACAAAACTTTCTGAACATCGGCATTCATGATATCCAGATGCCTGCGATAAACCCGCGTTAACCGGGAAGAAAGCGGGCTATCAACAAAAACCGGAATACGTGGCAACGATCCTTCATTGAATAATTCATTCAAAAAGTAAACCAGTTGCTGAGTTCGCCCTAATGAAAATGCAGGAACGATCACCCGCCCGCTCACCTTCACGGCATCTTTTAAGATTCTTAGCAAATCACCTTTAATATCTGCCATCGGGGAATGCACGCGGTTGCCGTAGGTTGATTCGCAAATCAAAACGTCGCAACGCCCGATCGGTGTTGGGGATCGAAGAAGCGGCAAGCCTCGACGGCCTAAATCGCCAGAAAAAATAACTCGCCGCCAAACACCTTCCTCTTCAACATCGAGTGTCGTAATGGCAGAGCCGAGTATATGCCCTGCATCTTCGAAACGGACTCGCACATCTGCCGTCAGTTCGTGTTCCTGGTGATATTCCAACGGCTGCATCAACTTCATTAAACCATGCACATCTTTTTCATCGTAAAGTGGCTCGGTAGATGGATGCCCTTTTTTCAGATGCCTGGGAAGATACCGGGCATCTTCTCTCTGAATTTTTGCAGAATCTTTGAGCATGATCTCTGCAACATCAGCCGTTGCTTCAGTGCAAAAAACTGCCCCGCGAAAACCTTTGCGATACAGCCTTGGCAAGTTGCCACAATGATCAATATGAGCATGAGAAAGCAAAACCGCATCGATTGATTTCGGATCGAAAGCAAATTGCTCGTTCTTTCTTCGCGCCTCCGCTCGGCGACCCTGAAATAGTCCACAATCAAAAAGAAGCCGCCGCCCATTCACTTCCAGTAAATGTTGAGAACCAGTCACCTCCCCGGCAGCTCCATAAAATGTCAATTTCATCAACGACCTTTCGATTTCCGTTGAACGAATTATTTGCAACAGTGCAGAGCTAAAGTGCAGAGCTAAGCAGAGCAGTCTATGTAAACGAAATCGCGAATTATTTGCCGATACGCCCCCGTGAAATTTTACGTAAACAGCATCTGCAAATCATCCTGCGTTAAGTTTTTGAGCAGGCGGGAATTTTCTGAGAGAATGGCATCGGCTAGTTTTCGTTTGTTTTTTTGTAGCTCTGCAATTTTCTCTTCGATTGTACCTCGCGCGATCAGGCGATACGCAAAGACATTTTTTGTCTGACCAAGGCGGTGTGCCCGGTCGATTGCCTGAGCT
>JAJRTM010000205.1 GCA_024278285.1 Planctomycetota bacterium | reverse complement strand
TCCCCTCCCCGATTGACCCACGTTTTCCCGTGAGCCTGGGCATCCAAACACCAGGAAACTTGAATCGATGGATGCGAATAATAAATGGCGATGCCATCGTGCTGCCACTTCGCCCCGACGATTTTCTCTGCATGTTTGCCGGAAATTTCAAGCAGTGTATCCCGATACTGCTTGAGCCACGGCTTGGGAGTTTTGCCATCAAACCAACCCTCAACCCAGCCGATCATCCCGCGATTGCCATGGGCGAAATAATACCAGGTTTGCCAGATATCGTTAGCGACCCCCTTTTCCTTTTTATGGAAATGCGTGGTCACAATTGGCATCCGGTTTTCAGGATTGAATGAACGAACAATTTCCTGAGCAGACCCCAAATCGTAAGCTTCGATAAACTGAACCTTCTTCATCAGCTTGGCGTAATCGAACCCTCCCCACAAATTGGGTGCCTGACCGCCAACAAATCCACAGGGGACATCGGGATCGAGCGAGTTACTGTAGGTAACCAGTTCACCCACAAGATTGGCCCAGACAGAATCGTTGTAAGTCATGCGGTCCAGAAGTGGAGAGAAATCGATTTCCCCAAGCGGACCATTCATTTGATCACGTACATCATCAAACGAAACAAAGGCAGCCGGCGGAGATTTTTTATCGCCATAATAACTTTTCAACCAGCGAACGTAGTCGCCATCTTGGTTATGAATTCGCCAGCAGAGGGGAATCACAAACGCTCCCCAGGAAATTTCATCGTCCAGCGAATACGCGATGCAGCGATCCGTCTTCTTTTTGATATTCCTGATATTCCCCCGCATCAACTTTTCAGCTTTGGCTTTCAGGCTGCCATCTACAGGTTGCGGGCCATCGGTCCCTTGTCGGATTGCGTTGGGATCGCGTTGGAAAGGAGCCACCGTTTTCTTTTTGTTCGCACCTCTGAGATAAAGCAATCCCTTGCCCGCGGTGTGATCGTTATAGAAACTCAGATCCCACTTATTTATCCACTCAAACGGGCCTTCGCCGCGATCAGTAAATGCTCCCGTGAAACCGTAATCTCTGCTGAATTCTCCCCCCGCCTGCCCGGTCCCTATTCCCCATTGGTATCGCCAGGGCATGTAGTGCCAGCGGTCCCATTTCTTCAATAAAAGTTTTTCATCCTGCTTGACCGATTTGAATTCGGGAGCAGATTTCACATACCGCAAATAACCATCTTCTGCTTCTGTTTTATTCGAAAGAAACAAGAGAGAGAAACCGCAATTGAAGCAGAGAAGCATCCAACACAACTGATTGTTTCTGGCAGCATTTGTCATAAAAGAAGCTCCACCACGAAATGGTTCCCGGTTCAGAAAAAAGCAAAGCTGGTTAGATTCCCCAGCCTGACAAAACGGCGTCGAAATAGCAAACATTGATGCCAAATAAGCTTTAGCCACAGAGTTTGCAGGGAATCGCAGACTCTACCTGACTACGCCGCTGAAAGAAGAAAGATGTCTTTGGTGTTTTTTGTTTTCGTTTAACGGCAAGCCGATCGCGACTGCGCAGGTGGGCTGGACAATCAAGGCTTGCTGTGAAATGAAACAATATCAATCGTCTCAGGTAGGGGAACTACTATTATTTCTAAAGATCCTACTGAATGGAGGGTAGACATTCTTGTCTGCCTTTATTGCAGCATACTCAAAAGAGCCCCAGCACGGCTGGTTCATTCTGATAGCCGTAACCAAAAACTGTTATTCTAAATAATTGCGAGCCGTTCGCAAACTTTTAACGTTAGTATCTTATCAATGAAATGCTGCGCAAAAGTGGCAGGATATTTTATAAGAATTATTTTGAACCACAAATAAACAGAAATGAAATCATTCCATTACACCTTCAATTTTTCAGTTCGTCGTAGGATGGTGTGCTTGCACCCATCTTCGCGTGCCGAGTTGCGTTCAATGAGAATGAGAGAGTAAAATCTGTTATTATCATGCCATTGATTCACCGGCATGAGACTGAGGAACTGGAAATCGTATTTGATGGGTGCAAGCACGCCATCCTACATTTTGAGGTAACTTTCAGCTTTGGCGCAAGGTCCGCTACCCGCGAACCACGATGGAAGGTGGATACCTTTATTCCTGCGGTGGTCCGCAATAGCGGACCCTACGAACAACCTGAATTCCTGGAAAAAACAATCAGTACTGAGAGCGTTAAATGAATGGAACAGAAACCATGCCTGAAATTGATTCGCGAAAATTCACGTTTATTCGAGGTTCGACACCTTCTGATCGAGCAGACCTGTTGACGCAGTCGCCTTCGGCTTGCCGTTAAACAATCTTTCTTCTTTCTTATATCTCTCTGCGGTAATACTTATTTGGTTCCGGCTACGCTGGGTTAGGATCACTCGAACAATTACTGTCGCATTTCGCTACAGGGATAGCTCAGACGCGGAGTGTCTGAGTTGCACCGCAACAGGAAGCCGAGAATGTGGTTTGATCGATTGCAAGACTCTCGAAATAATTAGATTGACTGTAAAATGTGGAGAGTTGATTGATATTGGTAAATCACATTCTCGGCCTCTTGTGACTGCGTCACCCAGACGCGATGCGTCTGGGCCATCCAAAAATCACGACAGTTATTTATCGAACGACCCTTAGTAATACAGGTAGACCGTAATTTTGGAACTCTTATGCAAAGCAGACCTGATTTACGCAGTCGCGATCGGCTTGCCGTTAAACGAATTATTTGTCATTGTGCAGAATCTATTAAACGTAATCCTGCGAAATGTAAGCTGAAGATGCGGCAGTTATTGTTTTAGCATTGCTTAGTATTATAGAGGTTGAACTGGAGCGAAAAATGAGACTTAGACATTCTATCTGTTGTTTCGTACTTGGGTTGTTATTGTTATCGGTTGCAATACCAGTTCGATGCGAAGAAGACAAGCCGCGACAGTTTCGAGTGTGGGCTACAAGTTGCTCGCATGTGCCAGCTGATGTATTACGCGGTCGCAAAAGCCTTGCCTTGGCAATCCGACAATCC
>JAJRTM010000204.1 GCA_024278285.1 Planctomycetota bacterium | reverse complement strand
TGAAGCCTTTCGGGTTGTTACGAGTTCATCAAGGATTAACACATCAAAGAACAGGCTGGTATTCTGGAGAGGCAATAAATGGTTAGATGGAACCGGGAATTTTAATTGTCGTTGACCGGGAGAAATAATTGTCGTTGATCAAACAGGCTTTATTTTGACAGTCACATCGGCTGAACGGGATTCCTGCGTCTTTTCTACAGAAAACGGTATATTTGCGCTGTCGGAACATGTGTGAAGTGGCGTTTTAAACACGAATTTGACGCTTCAATCCTGCTCGCCGTGGCTTGCCTTTGGATTTCCCCCTTGTTCTTTCCTAG
Organism: Planctomycetota bacterium; assembly: GCA_024278285.1. Lineage (GTDB taxonomy): Bacteria > Planctomycetota > Planctomycetia > Planctomycetales > Planctomycetaceae > Rubinisphaera. The sequence goes on along the minus strand of JAJRTM010000204.1, from coordinate 3,571 downwards.
ACAGAAACTTCTCCCCTGAAGCAATACCCCTATACGCGGCTCTTGAACAAAGGATTGAAAACGACGAACTACGTGTCGTATCAATCCTTACTGGTTATGCATTTTCTGATATTATTCGATGTAGAGATCTAACCCATTCCAGACACTGCTCATCAATAGGTGCCACATCTCGTCGCTTTTGAGATAGATATTCACAATATGTAGAAAACCAGTTTTGGCTCAATTCTTCCTCTGAAATCATATCAGTTGTCAGCGCCCTCTTGTAAATCGAATTGACCCAATCCCTATAAGACAACACTTCAAGAGAAATTGAGTAAAGCTGGGCTACTTCATCAATTCTCTTATTTATTTCAGATGTTCTTTCAATTGCAACATTTGTAACAAACCCTACCGTCTTGACATAGTCATGATTTTGAAACTTTTCAATTACCTCTTCGACTTCCTCTCTTAAATAGCTCTTGCCGTACTTCGCATCCCAAGCTTCTACAATTTGACCATCGTCAAGCAGTTCAATATCCCCAATATTTCCATGTTTTTTATTTGCTGATCGCATTTGGGATAGTGGTTTTACTTCCATATCGCCGAAAGCTCCAGATTCAATAGCTGCCTGCATTAAGGCATGCATGTTGATTTCTAATAATCGAGCCGCATAATCTGATTGTTCCGAATGTCTAACCAGAATTGACATGGTGACTTCTCGATCAGAACATCGTTCGACATACTTCTGCGATTGCTCGATAAGAGAATCTGCTTCACTTGAAAACTCAGATGCAGCATTGATTAGTCTAGACAGTAGATATTTGAGAGTTTCTATGGCAGATGTTCTTTCTTCTTCAATTTCCTCTACGAGAGCCAGCCATTCGGCTCTTGCTCCCCTTAAGTTCGCCTTATACATAAAAGTGTATGGGTAGTTTTCTGCCAAACTACGTGTCATCATAAAGCCATCGGCATTAAGTCGAAGAAGTCAGTATTTGCGTAAAGTTGGCGTAACGTGCTTCTTGTCTAGAGTCCGCATAGATATACCTTCTACCCAAGAAAATGAGACTCTATTTGAGCTACCCTTGTGTAGTCTTATATTCTGGCGCGGTGCAATTGATTTCACGCAAAGCTGCATTACAGAAAGACCTATTAACGCCCGTCCCACCTCACTTGTGAGAGAATCAACCAAGCCGTTCACGCAAGCTTCAGCTTCAGGGCTTACGTCTGTCGTATTTACATGCTCAGCACCAGCTAGAAGGGCATCAATAAGACGGTCTAGAAAGCCACCCTCAAAGGTGCCTTTTACCTTCTTTATCCTTTTTTTTGCCTCGTTGGAAATCATTCCTTCTTGGAATGTTTCTGGAACACCTTCTCCCGTATGATATTCACTTCTGTCCTCATATACACGCAAGTGCCTTTGCTCCTTGTTTTGCCCGTATTTCATCTTATAGCTCCGTTAATCGTTGAAGACTTCTCTCGTTTAAGCTGGGAAAGGAGTATGGTATCAACAATTGTCCATTTTCTATTTGCTGATTTGTGTTGTGATTGCGGATCTCATACCCTAGCTCTTTGATATTTCTTAGCTGAGAAAAAAGTGTATTCTCATCAACCCCATACATTTCTGCTATCTCAGATGTCGATCTGATTGAACCAACCAGAGAACCCATAGAAATTTCAGTAAGTATCCTCCAAAAAGGATCTTGCATTAGCATGGGATTATCTATTTTGAGTGCAATTGCGTAATTGTTTGAATACTGATAGTATCCGAATAGTTGAACAAGATCATCTTTATGATAATACTTCCTTATCAAGGCTTCGAGATATTTCCATATAGCAGTTATGGAGCGATGCTCGCTGGAAAATGATTGCATTGAAATGCTTGATACTGCTGAGTTTCTCATAACGCCGTTTGCTGGCTTTATAAAATAATGATATTTGATTTCAGTATTTTCATTTGTATCCCACATTTGAATGTTAACGTTTCCATCCTCAGCTTTATGCTCGAAACGAAATTCCCACGCAACACTGGTTGCTGGTTTCAATACAAAGTCGGATTTCAAAGTATAATATTCATCGTTCTTGAATGAAGTAGAATTTTCCCTTGCTCCCATTTGTGCGGACAATTTGCTAATAGCGTCCTTGGCTTTTTGCGCATATATTTTAGTAAGCTTATTTTTTCTTGCCCTGAAACCAAGCTTGACAGAGTCGGGCAAAAGCTCTATTTCAAAGGGTAATGAACGATTGAAAACTTGTTGGGCAATACTTAGAGCTAGTATGCGTGCTAGCTGAGGTGGAACGGAGTTTCCTAATTGATGAATTATTTTCTGCCGATTTCCGTTGATATTATAATCGTCAGGGAATGTCTGAAGTCTTTTTAGTTCTTCAATTGTAAAGGTCCTATTTTCCCAATGAAAAGGCCCTGTATATTGCCCCCCCTGTGCTTTGATAGTTCTAACAGGTGTGTCTGGATCTGCTTTATAAAGATAATCCGAGAATTTTGACCTCCATGCAAAGTGTGGAGTTGGGTGTTTCATCCTATCGGTATAAAAGCTGTAATTCAATCCCGTAGGGATGTCGTTTAGTAGGTGGCCGTGCCGTCCTCCTATTGAAGTCCCCTTATTCTTTGAAACAACCTTTTCTATAGCTTTCTTTGCTGAGTAGTAAGGGCGGTTGTCTCTGGAATCGGGACCGTGTGTGGGGTAGGGAAATTGGAATTCTCCATTTTTCAATCCTACAATGATTAGCCTTTCTCTAAACTGAGGAACTCCAAAATCAGCGGCATCAAGGATTCTCCAATTAAGCCTATATCCGACTTCTTGAAATGCCTCCAGTATTAGTTTCCAAGACTTCCCCCCCTGTGCCCCTACAATTCTATAAACATTCTCGAACAGAAAACCTGTTGGTTTTAATTTTCGTAAAATCCGAACATATTCCCTGAAAAGGTTGCCCCTGTCGTCATCTGTTCCGTTTACACCAGCGGCCCGAGCGCCAGCGGCTGAGAAAGTCTGGCAAGGAGGGCCACCAATAATGAAATCGACATTCTCAACATCAGGATTGTAATCGTTAATATCCATGCAAACAACTTTAGATCCGTTTAGGCGACCTGCTTTAGTACTGTTTAGAGATAGAGTTTCAGAAAACTCTTTCACAAGTTCGTTGCATTCAATGATTGTAAATCCAGCATCACGAAAACCGATATCAAGTCCGCCAGCTCCACTGAATAAACTCAAAACCCGGATTTCTTTCTCGTTATGACTCGAATGCCATTTGAATAATGAGGTGCCAAACTCATCTGGCCATCCTGATGTTTCTTGCACAGACAAGATAGAAAGTGCTTCTCCAAACCAGCTAGGTTTGGACTTGAACTCTTCTGGAAATAATGACTGTTGTATCATGACCCTGTTTTCTTCCATGTGAAATTCATCGATTCTAGCTTCCATGCATAACACTTAAACACTTAGCGTTTTATCGGTCGTCCCGCCCTGAAAATACCCCAGCCGAACAGTAACAGCCCTGACGGGTCGAAGGCTCTATGCGGCTGCAGTATCTTGCGGGATGAACGATAAAATGTTGTTGAACTGAGCCGTTTCGC
>JAJRTM010000203.1 GCA_024278285.1 Planctomycetota bacterium | reverse complement strand
GTTAATGCCTTACGATAACACTCGCCTGGCATTATCCAGGCATCTCATGCAACCTTGCGCGAGGTTGCATGAGAGTCCCTTAGGATCCTCGATCAATAACTGTCATGATCTTTGGATGGCCCAGACGCATCACGTCTGGGTGACGCAGTCACAAGAAGTCTTATCAGACACTCTGCCGGGACAATAATCTCCCCTTCTTTTTACCGTTTCATATTACTAACGTTATAAGTTTGCGAACGGCTCGCAAATTTTTAGAAAAACAGTTTTTGGTTACGGCTATCAGAATGAACCAGTCGTGCTGGGCTTTTTCTTCGTCGGAAACCACATTCTCGGCTTCCTGTTGCGAGGCAACTCAGACGCGATGCGTCTGAGCCATCCCTGTTATGGAATGAGACAGTAATTGTTCGAGTGATCCTTACTTCTTAAGTTTCCTTCCAGACACCAGGAATCGGGACGGGATAGTAGCCGTTGGCATCGGCTTTGACTGGTGGTGGGGTGTCGTAGTTCATGTCGTCGATATTTTTGACGAACTGGAACTGCGAATTATACATTTCGTCCCAGGTAATTTCCTTTCCTGAATGGAGCGCCGCTCGTCCCATGAGGTTGGCAAAGTTTGAAAACGCTGCTCGTTTGACTTCGTTTTGAGGTTTATTGTTGCGGATACTGTCTAACAGCACGTTCCATTCTGCATCCCAGGGGCTGTACTTTTCCTTGGGAGCTTTCCAGACAACATGCTCTTTGCCAACACGCTGGTCTTTGTAAACTTGCACGTCCCCATCATGAGCGTTCCCTGAAAACTGAGCAGCGCACTTGGTGCCGTGAACGTAAGTGGCAAAGCTTCTGTAGCTGTGACCGCCATGCCAGGAAACAGTATCTGTCGCTTTAGTCCCATCGGGGAATGTCCACTCGACCGACATCGCTTCCAAACCTTGTCCGCGGTTCGTGCTGTTTGCTGTGCGACCAGCAACGCCAATCGCAGTTGTGGGTAGTGCATCTTTAAGCCAGCAGATTTCATCAACCTGATGGATGTTCATTTCAGGGAACATTCCACCGGAAACCCAGAAAAACCGAAGATAATTCTTGATCTGCCAAAGTAGTTCATTGTAGCCCTTTGGCCGGGGGCCCATTCCTCCCACCGGGTGCATTCGATAAGCACGGATCAATTGCAAATCGCCCAGTTCCCCATTGCGAACTCGTTTGATCAATTCCTGCCTGTTGACGCTATGGCGACACTGCAAGCCAGCAGCAATTTTCAGGTTTTTCTTTTGAGCTTCTTCACCGGCCCGCATCAATCGCCTTAAACCCGGGGCATCGGGGGCGAATGATTTTTCCATGAAAACATTGACTCCCTTCTTTACCGCGTATTCCAATTGTGTTGGACGGAAGTAGGCAAAGTTGGTTAGCATCGCGACATCGTTAGGGCCGAGGCAATCGATTGCTTTTTTATAAGCATCGAATCCGATGAACTGTCGTTCTTTGGGAACATCAACGCGATCAGTGAAAGCTTTACTGAGAACTTTATGCGCCAAGCCGAGACGGTTTTCAGCAACATCAGCCATTGCAACCAGCTTAACGGGTCCGTGTACGGAGTTCATTGCGTTAGCAACCGCTCCACTTCCGCGACCGCCGCAACCGATTAAAGCCAGACGGATCGTATTGTCTTCCCCTGCATAAACCGGCGGAAGTGTGTATCCTGCGAGTACACCCCCGGCGACCATCATCCCACTTTTGTTGAGAAAATCTCGACGTGAAGGTTTACTCGAAGAGGAATCTAATTTTTTGTGATTCATTGATTCTGTCCTTTTAAGAAATGTGGTTTCTATTAGGTCAAGTGGGGAGGGAGGGTTCTTCCGAGGTTGTGGGGGAGGTTTGTTGCAGGTTGGGACAACAGTAGCGTATCCCAACCTGTACAACTGCGGCTTCTTAAGTTTCCTTCCAGATTCCAGGAACCGGGACGGGGTAATAGCCGTTGGCATCGGCTTTGACTGGTGGTGGGGTGTCGTAGTTCATGTCGTCGATATTTTTGACGAACTGGAACTGCGAATTATACATTTCATCCCAGGTAATTTCTTTTCCTGAATGGATCGCCGCCCGTCCCATCAAGTCGGCGAAGTTGGAGAGCGCTGCTCGTTCCACTTCGTTTTGAGGCTTATCGTTACGAATGCTGCTTAGAAGCACGTTCCATTCGGCATCCCAGGGACTATGTTTTTCTTTGGGAGCTTTCCAGGTGATATTGTCTTTGGCGATACGCTGGTTTTTGTAAAGCACAACGTCTCCATCGTGACTGTTGCCGGAAAACTGGGCCGCACATTTGGTGCCGTGGACATAGGTGGCGAAATCTCTGTAACTGTGCCCGCCATGCCAGGAGACAGTATCTGTCGCCTTGGTTCCATCTCCAAAGGTCCATTCAACCGACATCGAATCAAAACCTTGTCCGTGATTCTTACTGTTGGCTGACCGCCCGCCGGTGGCAATTGCGGAAACAGGTAGTGCGTCTTTAAGCCAGCAGATTTCATCAATTTGATGGATGTTCATTTCGGCAAACAAGCCGCCGGAGACCCAGAAAAAGCGAACGAAGTTTTTGATCTGCCAAAGAAGTTCATCGTAACCGGCTGGCTTTGGTCCCATGCCTCCGACCGGGTGCATTCGATAAGCTCGAATCAATTGCAATTCGCCCATTTCGCCGTTGCGAATTCGTTTGATCAATTCCTGCCTGTTGACACTATGCCGACATTGTAAGCCGGCAGCAATCTTCAGATTTTTCTTCTTGGCCTCTTCGCCTGCCCGCATCAACCGTCTTAAACCGGGAGCATCAGGAGCAAACGATTTTTCCATGAAGACATTGACCCCTTTCTTCACAGCGTATTCTAACTGTGTCGGGCGGAAGTAGCCAAAGTTGGTAATCATCGCGACATCGTTCGGGCCGAGGCAATCGATCGCTTTTTTGTAAGCATCGAAACCGATGAACCGCCGTTCTTTGGGGACGTCAACGCGATCAGTGAAGTTTTTGGTGAGGATTTTGCGAGATCGTTCCAAGCGTTCTTCAACAATATCTGCCATCGCGACCAGTTTGACTGGCCCGTGTGCGGAAGCCATCGCATTCGCAACGGCTCCACTTCCTCTACCGCCGCAGCCGATTAATGCCAGACGAATTGTATTGTCTTCCCCCGCATAAACGGGAGGAAGTGTGTATCCCGCGAGCACACCTCCGGCGACCACCATGCCGCTTTTGTTGAGAAAATCTCGACGCGATGGTTGGTTTGGTTTAGCCTGTTTCTTTTCGTTGCTCATTGCCTCTGTCCTTACTTTTAGAGTTACAGTTCAGAATGTAGGTCAGGCTGTGCCTGACAGAGTAATGTTTAGCGTTGACGTAATGTTTAGCATTGACCAAACAATAATTGTCATATCTGTGTTCATTTTTCGTAGGATGGCGTGCTTGCACCCATCTTCGCGTGCCGGATTGCGTTCCCTGACAAAAAAGAGTTGGAACAGTTATGACTCGACGATGGATTCACCGGTGTTAAATTAATGCCCCAGCACGGCTGGTTCATTCTGATAGCCGTAACCAAACTGATATTTTTCTATAGTTTGCGAGCCGTTCGCAAACTTTTACCGTTAGTAATATGGAGACCACATTTGATGGGTGCAAGCACGCCATCCTACGGTTCATAGATACGACAATAATTGTTTGACCAATGCTTAGCTGGGCAGTGCCAGGTTCTCCTTCCTGTGAGTTTTCAATTGTTTTCGATGATTTCCGGTACCGGCATGAAGCAGGAGCTTCTGCCCCTTGCGTTCCCAAGCAGGAGCTTGGGAACGAGGAAGGCTCTTTGGTGCGTCACGACGCACCCTACTGGTTTTTATTTACCAGAGACTTTTTTAGTTGCTTTCTCCATGACAGACTTCAGTGTGACCGGGCAGCCTCCGTTTCGTTTACTTTCGTCGGCTGCTTCCATGAATGCGATAATTTCCAATGTTTCTTCTTTACTGACGGGCGGTTTTCCAGTTTTGAAGAACTTGACGATCTCTTCAATCAGCGGTTCG
>JAJRTM010000202.1 GCA_024278285.1 Planctomycetota bacterium | reverse complement strand
TTCCCCCTTGGGAAAAGATTCGTGTCATCAATCAAACCAGTGGAATTGGAAACGGAGATCGCGTTGAACTCTCTGTTCCACTAATTGCCGGACTGCGCACAAGCTGGCTTGCCGAACATTGTAGCTTTGAGGCAGGACGTCAATTTGAAGACGTGCAACTCAAAGGGCCGTTTGAAAATTGGCATCACAAGCATATTTTCAAGCCGATCACTGAAATCTCCTGCAAGCTGATTGATGATATTGAATACACGATTCCGTTCGGGAAACCAGGGAAATTACTGGGCGGGGCGTTCGTGCAGAATAAATTACAGGCACAATTCGCGTACCGGCATAGGCAATCAAAAACGGAAATTGAATTGCACTACCAGTATCATCAAAGAAAACGACAGCGGATTTTAATTTCTGGTTCGTCGGGAATTATCGGTTCGTCTCTCTGTTCATTTCTTAGAACAGGCGGACATGAAGTGGTGCGACTTGTGCGAGATGAAGAGTTGGCGAAGCAAGATCCGCAGACAATTTTCTGGGATCCGAAACGGGGCGAAGTGGATCGCAATTCACTGGAAAGTTTTGATGCGGTAATTCATCTGGGAGGTGCCAATATTGCTCATCACAAATGGAAACCTGCCTATAAGCAAGAGATTAAACAAAGTCGAGTCCATTCAACACAGGTGCTGGCTTCTTTATTAGCGACACTGCGGGAGAAACCTGCCGTTTTTATAGTTGCCTCTGCGATTGGTTATTATGGCGATCGTAGTGATGAAATGATGACCGAAGAATCGAAATCGGGAATCGGTTTTCTTCCAGAGTTGGTACGAGCCTGGGAAGACGCAGCAGAGCCTGCACGCAAAGCGGGGATTCGTGTCGTTCACCCGCGAATTGGTGTCGTATTAACTCCCGCCGGGGCAGCACTTGGCTCGATGCTTCCGCTGTTTCGCTTTGGACTAGGTGGCGTCGCAGGAAATGGGAAGCAGTTTTGGAGCAGTGTTTCAATTCACGATGTTGTTGGCGCAATCCATTTTATGCTGATGAACGAAACGATTTGTGATGCCGTGAACGTTGTTTTGCCGAAACCGGTGACAAATCGTGAATTCACAAAAACACTCGGTCGCGTCCTGAATCGCCCAACGATCCTACCAATGCCCGCCCCGCTCATCAAACTGTTACTCGGCGAGATGGGAGAAGCATTACTTCTGGAAAGCACGAGAGTTGTCCCCGAAAAGTTACTTCAAGCCGGCTATCAGTTTCAACAGAAAACACTGGAAAATACATTTCGGCATTTGTTGGGACGAAATTGAAATAACTTGTAAAACTCGAGTTACAATGGCTACAATCGAGGGAAGCTGTTTTATTCCCAATTCCTGCAACACTTATAATATTTATTTGCCTACTGTGAAAAACAAATGAATCAACAATCAGAGAAGACTCAAACTATATCAGATGTTGTCTCAATATTTATTCATGACCTCGAAGGCGTGAAGAGTGCTGAGGAAATTGCATGTCCTTTGATTCAAACGCTATCACAAAATCTAAACGAAGAATTAAAGGTATTAATTGAACCGATTATAGACTCAAACGACGACTCGGAGTCTATATCAATTCCATTTGATGCAGTCAAGAAATTCCGTAGTTTAAGGCGCAAAAACAATCTCGCTCATAGTGCAATTCGCCAAATGCCGCGTGCGCTTCATGTTGCAATGGTAAGTACTTTTGATGCCTTTCTAGGGAATTTACTACGAAGCATTTTTTTAATGAAACCGGAACTTATTAATTCTTCTCAAAAGGAGCTGACTTTTTCAGACTTAGTCCAATTCGATTCAGTATCTCGCGCTCGTGAACACATTATTGAAAAAGAGATCGAGGCATTTCTACGTAATAGTCATGCTGATCACTTCAAGTGGCTTGAAAATAAATTTGAAATGCCACTTCGCAAAGACCTTGACTCGTGGCCCAATTTTATTGAAGTAACTCAACGGCGGAATCTTTTTGTTCATTCTGATGGTATCGTGTCACAGCAATATTTAGATGTCTGTCGAGAACATGGCGTTGACATTGGAAATGTCGCCATAGGCGACCGTCTCCATTTAAATGCTGATTATTTTTCTACTTCATATAAATGTTTATTTGAAATAGGTGTTAAACTTGCTCATGTTGTATGGCGTAAACACGCCCCCGATGAAAGGAAAAAGGCTGATGAAGAATTGAATTGTGTTTGCTACGAACTATTGCAGATTGAACGGTATGATTTGGCACACACTTTATTGTTATTTGCAACCAGAACATTAAAAACATATAGCTCTGAGCTTAATCGACGTATGTTTGTAATCAACCTTGCCATTGCTTCTAAATTTGGTGAAATCAAAGGGAGTGAAAACTATCTCAAAAAGGAAGATTGGTCGGATTGCGGGATACAATTTAAGCTGGCATTGGCTGTACTAAATGAAGATTTTTCAGAAGCATGCGAAATAATGCAGGAAATTGGCCCCAAGGGAGAGAACGTCAAACGTGTAGCCTATGATATATGGCCTCTTTTCAAAGAGTTTCGTAACCACGAAAAATTTCATACAACATACAAAGAAATATATGGAGATGACTTCAAAGTCTCTTCACTGTCAAGTGACAATGAGATGAATTGTGACTGAGAAAGATTGCCATTACCGTGCAGTCCAGCCGCCGTCTACGGTTAGCATGCTGCCGGTGAGATAGCTGGAGGCGTTGCTGGCGAGGAAGATGGCTGCTCCCTGAATTTCTTCCAGTCTTCCCCAACGATTGAGGGCGACCGCACCGACGATGAACTTTTTCACTTCATCAGAATCGGCAATCGGTTCGTTCATCGGGGTGAGAAATGGACCGGGGCATATTGCGTTGACGTTGATTCCGAATTCTGCCAGTTCAAGCCCCAATGCTCGTGTCATCTGCACAACTGCCCCTTTGCTGGTTGCATACGGCGTGCGATTTGCCAGTCCGACTAAACCGAGGGTACTTGCCATGTTGATGATTCGTCCGAATCGCTGTTTTTTCATGTGCGGAACAACCGCTTTTGAGCAAAGCCACATGCCATCGACATTGATCTGCTGAACTTTGCGGAATTCGTCGTATGAAAGTTCATCAATCGAGCCACGGATATTGATTCCCGCATTGTTGATGAGAACATCAATCTTGCCGAACTCTTGCAGACAGCGACTTACCATTTCAGAAACGGCTTGTTCATCAGCGACATCCGCCTGAAACGCAATTGCCTTTCGATTGTATTCCTCTACGATTGTCTTGGCTGCCATTTCTGCTTCTTCCAGATTTCGACTAACCAGCATCAAATCAGCTCCCGCAGAAGCCAACCCCGCAGCCATCGTTTCGCCCAATCCTTTGGAACCACCGGTGACGAGGGCAACTTGCCCCGTCAAATCAAATTGTTTAATCCCCGGCCAACGTGGCATTTGGTTCCCTCTCCAAAACTATTGAAATAATTGTTTACTGAAACTCATCAAATGGATGGTCCTTGAGAAATTCCTCAACCGACATCTTAACGACTTCGCCATCTTTCCAGATAATAATTGGCGTGCATGTTCTTTGAGCTGTTTTAATCACTTCGACTGAAGCAGCGTATAAAGCAGCTTCCACTTTTTCGGTCTCTGTCATTTCGTCGATATTTTTTTTGATTTTCATCGAATAAGCTCCTTCATTGATTGTTCAATCTGTCGATGAATATTGTTGTGGAATATTGTTGTGTTTCCGTCTTTAATCCTTGAAGCAACAATCGGAGGAAGTGTCGAGGCGTCATAGAGCCAACAGGAATCTAAAAGAGAGTGATAGAGATTGAGAAGGTTCAGGATACCCGACTGATATCGCCTGCGAATGACCTGTTCTGGTATATGATGCCCACCTTGCCGAACTCTGTTTGCAACGCGATTTACCGCGATTTCCTCGCTTGGAATCCACAAAAAGAATAACTCGATACGATAACCATCAGTCTTCATTCCCTGGAGCAATTTGAAATAACTTCGCCCTGACAAGGTCGTTTCAAAACCAAAGTTTACACGTTTCTCTTTCAACTCTTTAATTCGCAACAACATCAACTTCCCAGCATGAATGCTTTGAGATTCAGGAGCAAATGGTGAGAGGCCAGCAGCAATGAGATCCGCATTCAAAAACTCCCTGCAATCAACAAAGTCAGGAAGAAACTTCGTAGCGAATGTCGTTTTCCCAGCACCGTTTGGTCCGGCAATAATATAAACGGTTGGTTGTTCGATTGGATATTCTCTCATTGCCTACTTAATTCCCGGCCAACGTGGCATCTGGTTCTCTTTTTATAAATCGGCATATTCTGGAAGTTTTTCTATCCCAATCCTGATGACTCTCAGCAGGTCGCGTCCGCAAGGAGTTTCTAACATTTTCCACTCTGCAAAGTCATGATTAACAGGAGCATGGGTCGGCGATTCGTGAGGCCAAGGGTATTCAGTATTTGGCCCTTTATCAGCCAGTGTAGGTGCCAAGTTTTCAAGACCGTGAGCAATGGGCATAATCCAACGAATTCGATTTTGAAACTTGTTGTACTTGAGGGAAGAAAATACTTTAGCAATTCGCTGTTGTTTTTTTTCTTTATGAATCGAATTCCATAGTCTTAAAAGCGAGACAATCCCTTTGTGACTTTTGGGGGAAGATGAACCTGAACTCCACAGATATGCTTTTAGCAGTTTTTCCGTTGACATTTGCAGGTAATGCAATAAATGACACGGCGAAACAGGCTGCTTGCTTAACAAAACAAAAACACTGAAATCAGATTTTGCTTGCTCCCACCACAATTTCTGGTAGTCATTCATGGCGTATAACGTTTCGCATTCTCAAGAGACCATCCATCAGGCAGTTGAAGCTTGAGTGACTCAATTCGTTCCCATTGCTCGGGTGTGACATCTAAAATGGAAAGTGTGTGTGTGCTTTCTTTATCTTCCCTGTCGAGACAGAAGCTGATCGGAAAAAAAGCATTGTCATTGCGATCTCCCATTAAACTATTAACTTCCAACAGGCGTATTTCTCGTTCTTCTGCACCATGAGGGAGATACACAACCAAGACTGTCCCTGGATCGGTTTTGATATGCTGCTTTGCATAGAATTCTGCCATCCGATCTCGATTAAAATTCATAGTTTTCATGACTACACCCTATCGAATATATTTTCTGTTCGCCACCGCATTAATTGTACTAATGAACCGTCCTCATTTCAATATCCTTATCTTGCATATCAATTTATGCCCGATGTTGTTCCTACAGTCGTTGCACCTGAATATGCTCTGCAAAATCCGCATTGGTTTCTGGATAATCGCTGCGGAAGTGGACGCCGCGGGATTCGGTTCTTTCTAATGCGGAGACGAGCATTAAGCGGGCGACCAGGAGCATGTTTTGTAGTGACCAGCCGGATGTTTCGTCGAATTCGTGACGAGAAACGTAATGGTCCCAGAATCGGACTTGCCGTAACGCGTCTTGCAGTTCTGTTTCGGTCCGTCTGATGCCTACTTGCCGCCACATTAAACTGAGCAATGAATTTCGGATGTCGGTTAAATCGAGAGGTTCGCTCACCGGGAGTGAATCGGTCCATTCCACATTTAAGGGCATCGCACAAAAATGATCGGTAATGTTTCCTGCCACTAACGAGGCGGCTTTCCCCGCGGCTTTGCCATGGTACAGCCCTTCGAGCAAACTGTTGGATGCGAGTCGGTTTGCTCCGTGAAGTCCGCTGGAGACTACTTCCCCGGCTGCCCATAATCCAGGTAGAGACGTCTTTCCGGAATCATCAATGACGACCCCGCCAATCATATAATGAGCCCCCGGACGGACAGGGATTAAATCGGATCTGATATCCAAAGCAAAT
>JAJRTM010000201.1 GCA_024278285.1 Planctomycetota bacterium | reverse complement strand
GTTATGACCCTGGTAATTTTCGCATACAAATTGGCTGCCGGCAACGTGACAGCACAGTTACCAGGGGGTTAACACCCCCGGCTCGCCTGAAACTTGTTTTGTTCCGGTTTAGGAAGAGTTCTGTATTACGTCCCTATTTCGAGACTATTTCTTACAACATAAGATGAAAGCAATCACTTTATGCCTCCGCGTTTCAAGCCGACTTCATCCCGGGTCGATAAAACTCCCGCGCCGCAGAAATTGACCGGGCGGCTGGATGAATTCGTACACTTTCTGCGAGCAGAATGTAGCATGGCGGATAACAGCGTGTTGGCTTACTCACGGGATATCCGGCAGTTCTTCGACTGGCTGCAAGCGAAAAAAATTGCAGATGTGCGAATGATCGACCTGAAAATCATGACGTCTTATTTGAAGTCGCTCCATGAACGAGGGCTGGCTGCTTCTTCGATTGGTAGAAAACTGGTCGCGATTAAAACGCTGTTCCGGTTTTTCGTTCTGGAAGGCATTATCACTGAAAGTGTTGTAGAGCTACTAAATTCGCCCAAACTGTGGGATTACCTTCCCAAAGTTCTCAGCCCGGAAAAGGTGGATGCCCTGTTGGCTGCTCCGTGTCGGGAAGATGCGTTTCCGTTACGGGATCGTGCTTTGTTATGCTTGATGTATGCAACTGGTTGCAGGGCTTCGGAAATTTCAAACCTGACGCTTACACAAATTTCTTTGGAAGAGCGTTACTGCCGATGTATCGGCAAGGGAAACAAAGAACGAATTGTTTCCCTGAACCCGGTCGCAGTCGCGGCATTGGAAACCTACCTGCAACATGAACGCCCTTCTCTGGTCCCAGAGGAAGAATCACAACATGATTTTCTCTTTTTAAGCAGAACCGGCAAAGGGATAACGCGGTTGACCATCTGGCGACTGGTCAAAAAATATGCGGCACGAATTGGGTGCAGTAAACAGGTTAGCCCTCACACACTAAGGCACAGCTTTGCAACACACATGCTGGCTGGCGGGGCAGAAATTCGGGCGCTGCAGGAAATGCTTGGACACGCCAACATCCTCACCACGCAAATTTATACGCATGTAGAACATAGCCGCCTGAAATCGATCCACCAAAAATGCCACCCGCGCGGTTGACTACACCTCTTGCCATCGATTGGTTCCGCCTGAAAAGGCTCTTTTTGACAATTCCAGCAGTGGAAAAGCGTTGGGGAATCAAATCTCGAAAATTGAAGTGGGCAGGCAGGCTCTGCTTGTTGGATATTTGATTTCCCTCTGTTATACTCAATTTCTTGGGGCGTTCCCTCAAATCGACAAATGAAACAGGCGTGCCGAATTTCTCATTAATCAAAACCTCCTACGACGAATTCATCAGCAATGGAAAACACAGCGACCAAAGGTTTGAAGAATATTATTGCAGCCGACAGCAAGATTTCCCGTGTAAACGGGGCAACGGGCTCTTTGATGTATCGTGGTTACCATATCGATGAACTGGCTGAAAACAGCACATTTGAAGAAACTTCCTACCTGTTATTTTACGGCGAACTACCGACCAAATCTCAACTGGAAGAATTTTCAGATGGCTTGAAGAAACAGCGGTCAATTCCAGCCGAAGTACTTGCTCATTTGAAAGAAGTTCCCAAAGGGATACACCCGATGGCTCAACTTCGTTCAGCCGTTTCGATTTTGGGTGAATTCGATGCCGGGGCAGAAGAACATAACGTCGAAGCATTCAGCAAGCGATCACTCATGTTAACGGCAAAAATTTCAACCATCGTCGCGGCGATCAAACGGATCGCAGAAGGCCAGGAACCGATAGAGCCAGATGCGTCACTCTCACACGCTGCCAACTTCATGTATATGATGAATGGCGAAAAGCCGAGTGCAGATGCAGAAAAATCGATGGACCTGCTTCTCATTCTTCACGCAGAACATGGCTTATGTGCTAGCACATTTTCTGCCCGGGTGATCTCTGCAACATTGACTGATTTATATTCTGCCATCACCGGAGCACTCGGTGCATTAAAAGGACCATTACACGGCGGAGCCAATACGGCGGTTCTTAACACACTGAAAGAAATTGGCTCTGTCGATAAAGTAGAAAGCTGGGTCGCAGAAACCCGTGCCAATAAAGGGAAGTTCATGGGCTTTGGCCATGCGGTCTATCAAACGCAAGACCCGCGAGCCAAGTTCCTCAAAGAACTTTCCCGCAGACTCTCTATCGAAACCGGCGACCCGAAATGGTACGAAATGTCAATCGAAATGGAAAAGTACGTAGTCGCTGCGATCAAACGTGAATGCAATGTCGATTTCTATTCTGCTTCCCTGCAACACTACATCGGCATCCCCGGCGAATTGTTCACCTGCATCTTCGCCGCCTCGCGAATTATCGGCTGGTGTGCCCACGTGCTGGAACAGATCGAAGATAACAAAATAATCCGCCCCAAAGCCAACTACATCGGCTACGACTTGAGGTCTTATGTGCCGGTTAATGAACGGTAGAGCGTTTCTCTTCGAACGGTTCAATAATAACTCAACTGCATGTCGGACGGGACGCGATTATGCAAATTGAGTGAACTATATATTGATATCGATTGGAAAACACATGGCTTTTACAGAACTGTGCATTGCGGGAGAAAATGCTTTAGACTTACTCGATTCACACCGGAGGAATTTTCCGAATTCTGGAAAATATCCGTTTCTGATCGGTAATTCGGAAGAACTTGAACGTGTCAAAGAAGCAATGGAGTTTAACGAAGAATCGCCTGATGAAATTATCGAAAAATCACACAGTGTTGATTTAGGTCAATGGGGCAAAGCACGTCGGGCTGAACTGGAAGAATTTGAATTTAATCCCGATGAGATACTTGGTGCTTGGTCCGGTCTGATTGAAGATAAAGGTGGCATTTGCCTTCATAAGAAGGACAGCTACGGAAGAGTTCTGTCAGAAGTTTTTCTAGGCATGGCTGAAATCAAAGAACCGTGGCAGTTACCGGCAGAGCTTAAATTCGGTGGCTGGAACGATTGTCCGAATCCTGAAGTTCATTGCGCATTTTTTCGTAAGTGGCAAACTGAATTTGGTGCTCAAATAACGGGCATATCTGGTGATATTATAGAGTGTACCGTGCTTAACCCACCGCTGGATCAGGAAACAGCCATTGAACTTGCCTGGGAGCAATATTGGTATTGTGCAGACATCGTTGAACAGGGGTGTGAGTCGATCAATAACCTGGCGGCAACTCTTTTGGATTCACCTTACTGGTTCTTCTGGTGGGACTAAAAGCAAATGAGGCAGATGAACTGAACGTTTTTGTAATTCTTGAAGCACATCAGAAATGAATACTCGCCAGATTTATGAATACATACGACGTACTGGGCCTGTAGGGTCCGCTATTGCGGACCACCGCACAAAACAGGGGGGCCATTTCCCATTTCCCATCATGGGTCCGCGGGTGCCGGCCCCTACGACAGTGTGCCACGGCTCAGTGAGCCGTGCGAACTGTACACAGGAAAAAACACTTTGTTTATCTGATCACTCAGCAGTGGCGAGTCGAATTATTTCACCTGGATCGCTTCCTGACTTTTTGAAAAAAGAAAAAAGGAACTCACGCAAAGACGCAGCGACGCAAAGTATTTCGCACAGACTCTTTTTGAGAAGTAGAATTTCTTTACCAGAACCAATCTTTCCTAAATTTCTTTTTTTATTCCTTATCTTTCTTTGCGTCTCCGCGTCTTTGCGAGAAAAACTTTTTTTATTTCAGTTCCGAAATGCTTGACTGGGATTTAACCAAAGCCGTTGACAAAATGCCGTATCAGTCTTTGAGTGATCACTTTTCCTATATTCCCAGCCCAATCGATTTTCATCAGCCCACTCTACGGCTGGGCTGGTAAATTTCTTAAGTTGTTATTATTGGTACTGTTGCGCCTTGGTTATTGAATCCCCATCGCGGCAGTGCCGTAATCAAAAAGAGATTTGAACCACGAATAGAGACCAATTAACACGAAATTTTCTTTTGGAAACTTCGTCTCAAACTGTAGGATGGCGTGCTTGCACCCATCAAATGTGGTCTCCAGTTCATTGGTCTTATGCCGGTGAATCAATGGCAGGATAATAACAGATTTACTTTCCCATTTTCATTGAACGCAACTTGGCACGCGAAGATGGGTGCAAGCACACCATCCTACGACGAACTGAAATTCAAGCTTTGCTTTGGGCTCATTTCATCTCTAATACAGCACGGCTCACAGAGCCGTGGCACTCGAGACTGTTATTTCTCACAACAGTTGCTCAAAACAAGAGTCTCTCAACTCTTTCGCCTTCCAAGTTATTGATTTAACAGGCCAGCATGCTGCCCTGCCCTGCTTGTGCATACGCTAATAATAAAACAGAAAAACGGACCTACTGCTTTGTCAATATTAAGAATGAGGGTAACGGCACTCGCCAGAGTGCGGAAATTCACGGTCTGGCGACCATGGCTACCCTAAAATCAAAGTTTGACAAGGCACTACTTTTTATACTCTGGGGCTTTTCCGATTGGCCAGAGTTCCCATTTTCGCACGAACATTTCAGCCAGTTCTGTTTGAACAAGCAACTTTCCTTCGCTTGGGTTCGCTTCGAATCCCTCGTTTACTTCGACGCCGTTCACTTTGATTAAAATGTGGCCGCCATCGCAGATGACATCCATACGGGTC
>JAJRTM010000200.1 GCA_024278285.1 Planctomycetota bacterium | reverse complement strand
TCGGCATACTGAAATAGCTGACATCTTGACATTCCAGTCACCTATCACCGATAATAGATATGACTTACCTGATTTATCCCCAATTTGGAACAACGTTGTTTTTCCGAACCTGCCGGGGGTGTAGACAATACCGATCAATCTGCGAGGCGACCATGACCCACCTTCCTAAAGTATTGAGTTGTTCATTCATTCTGGCGATTTGCTTTTCGTCGCCGGCTGTTTTTGGTGATGACATGACGCAGCGGGAGCGGGAATTTTTTGAAGAGAAAATTCGTCCGGTGCTCGTGAAGCATTGTTACGAATGTCATTCCGTCAAGTCTGATACGATGGACAGCGACTATTCTGTTGATACCCGCATGGGCGTCCGAGCGGCTGGATCATCGGGAGAGATCGCGATTATCCCCGGCGATCCCAATAACAGTCCGCTACTGAAGGCTCTCAATTATGAGGAGATGGAAATGCCTCCCGATGGGAAACTGCCTGCTGCCATCATCGCCAATTTCAAAAAATGGATTAAAATGGGCGCGCCCGATCCGCGTGCAGGCGATCCGTTCAAAATGAGGAAAGAAGCTGACAAAAAGAAATCCGAAACACTCTGGTCACTCAATCCGCCAAAGTTCAAAAGATTGCCCAAGGTAAAAAACAAAAAATGGTCGCAGCACCCGGTAGATCGGTTTGTACTTTCGCAAATGGAAAGACATCAATTGCATCCGGTGGCAGATGCTTCTGCGGAAGCTCTGTTGCGTCGGATTTATTTCGATTTGATTGGCTTGCCTCCTTCACCTGAAGAAGTGGATGCGTTTACAAAGAATCATTCACCCGAGGCTTACACGAAAGTTGTTGATTCTTTATTGAAATCACCACGCTTCGGCGAACGCTGGGGCAGACACTGGCTCGATTTAGCTCGCTATGCGGAATCGAGTGGCATGGAATTCAACTTCACCTACCCGAACGCCTGGCCTTACCGCGATTATGTAATTGCAGCGTTCAATAAAGATAAACCGTATGATCGATTTATCACCGAACAACTGGCAGGCGACTTGCTCAAAGCGAAAAATCAGAAGGAAAGAGAAGAAAATCTGATCGCGACCGGCTTATTGGCGATTGGTCCCAAAAGACACAACGCATCGGGTACAGAATTTAAATACGATTTGGCAGATGATCAAATCAAAACGGTCACCAAAACATTCCTCGGGCTGACGGTCGCTTGTGCCCGGTGTCACGATCATAAATTTGATCCGATCCCCACGAAAGATTATTATGCGCTCGGTTCCATCTTCCAAAGTACAAAAACTCTTTATGGCACCAATACAATTAAATACTCGAACCATCCTTCCCCTTTAATTCCGTTTGGTGAAAATGCGGTCGAGTTAAACAAAAAATATCTGGCTCATCTGGAAGAGGTCAATAAGCTCAACAAAGAACTGAAAGCAGCCGACGGACTTCGCTTGAAACTTGAAAACAAGGACGAAAAGAAACAGGATAAAAAAGCGATTGCGGAAGCGAAAGAAAAAATCAAAAAGCTGAGAAAACAAATCAAGAAACAGGCAAAAAATGCACCAAAACAACCGAAGTATGCGATGGGCGTTGAACAGGGTAAGCCGATTGACCTGAGCGTAGCCATCGGCGGAAACCCGAGTTCAAAAGGAGAAAAGGCTCCCCGCGGCTTCCTTTCTGCGGTGCCTGTTCAGAAAACGCCTGCCATCGACAGCAAATCTTGCGGACGATTGGAATTGGCGAAATGGATGACCGATCCGAGCAACCCGCTTGTTTCCCGTGTGATGGTGAACCGCATCTGGCAACATCTGCTTGGTGTCGGGATTGTGCCAACGCCGAATAACTTTGGGACCATCGGCAAGCCGCCCACGCATCCCAAATTGCTCGATTTCCTGGCGATCACTTTTAAGGAAAATAACTGGTCCGTCAAAAAAATGATCCGGCTGATCGTGCTGAGTCGTACGTACCAGTTAAGCACAGTTGACAATAAATCGAACCTGCTGATCGATCCGCAAAATGTTTATCTCTGGAAAGCATCTTCCCGCCGACTGGAGGCGGAACCGATTCGCGATGCGATTTTGGCTGTCAGCGGAGAACTCGATCTCACGCCCGCACAAGGTTCAACGGTCACACCAATCGGACAAAAACTGGCCCGGGATGTTCCATTCGAAAAAATCAACCCGCCCAGTAAAAAACGGTCCGTCTATTTGCCAATCGTACGGAATTACGAACCACACATTTTTCAGGAATTCGACTTCGCTTCGTCCAGCTTGGTTGTCGGGCAACGCGCAACCACGACGACCGCCAAGCAGGCGTTATTCTTTCTGAATAACAAATTCATCCTCGCGCAGTCTGAAGCGACCGCCAAGCTATTATTGAAAAAGGCACCCAAAGATCTTGAGGCCTGTATTCGGCTCACTTATTTAAGAGCGTTAAATCGTCAGCCGACTGCTGACGAAATGAAGAACGTCAAAAAATATCTGGATCTGGCTGAAAAAAACCTCGTAAAAAAACAACCCGATGCCAC
>JAJRTM010000018.1 GCA_024278285.1 Planctomycetota bacterium | reverse complement strand
ATGGTTTTGCTGGAACCGATTATGACACTCGATATCGAAGCTCCTGATGAATATCAGGGCTCGATCACCGGGCATCTTTCCAGTAAGCGGGGGATCGTGACGCAGTCGGAAACTCGCAGCATGAGTTGCTTCATTATTGCAGAAGTTCCGCTAGCCGCGATGTTCGATTACGCCAACGAATTACGTTCGATGACACAGGGCAAAGGAGGCTTCAGCATGGAGTTCTGCCGTTACGCTCGTTGTCCGAAGAATGTTCAGGAAGAAGTCGTCGAACGTCGGCGAAAAGATCTGGAAGAACGACGCAAAAAATAACACTGTTTGCAGAGAAATAACACTGCTTGCAAAACTGTAACCGTTTGAAAGATCGCTGCGTTTCCCACGAAGCGCAGCGATATTTTTCATCATGCAAAGCGACCGAACAACAACGCTTATTCAGCAGATAGAAACAGCTTGCCTGTGGGAAGCAGAAGCCCCCAAGGCGGGCAATGTGCATCCCGGTGCTTCGTTCGACGATTTAACGCACGACGATTTTGTCCGCTCGGCTCGTATTACCGCTTTTATGCTGTCACGCATCGATGCGCGACACGTTTCGCAATCAATTTTAGATGCCGTCCGTGCGGTGCAGTTGCAGGTGGGAAAGAATACCAACCTGGGCATTGTGTTGCTGCTTGCCCCCTTAGCTGCGGTGCAGAATCAACAGTCACTTTCCGAAACTCTTCCTTCAATTATTGATGCTTTAGATACAGAAGACGCCCGCCGAATTTTCGAGGCGATCAACCTGACAAAACCGGGGGGAATGTCTCAAGTCCAAGAACAAGATCTTGCGACAGATCCGACGCAGAATGTTAAAGGGGTCATGCAGCTCGCCCAGCAACACGACATGATCGCTCGACAATATGCAAACAATTTCTCTGACGTACTTGGCTTCGGTCTGGAACGTCTTGCACATTGGTGGTCTGTCTCTGATGGAAACCGAAACCAGGCGATTGTCGGATTGCATCTCGATTGGATGGCTCATTATCCCGACACGCTCATCCAAAGAAAATGCGGCAAGAAAGTGGCCAAAGAAGCAGCTTCCCAAGCAGCGAATATCCTGGATTCTGGTTGGCCCAACTTGCCACAATCACAGGAAATGTTCGCCGACTTCGACGCCTGGCTGCGAGCCGAAGGCAATAAAAGAAACCCGGGAACCTCCGCCGACTTAGTCGCCGCATGCCTGTTTGCAGGACTGCGCAAGGGAATGATTTCCTGAGCCGGAATAAGCCGGAACCCAATAGGGATTTGAATCGCGAAGAGAGACGAATCAGCTCGGTTTTCTTTGGGAAACTTCATCACAAAGTGTAGGATGGCGTGCTTGCACCCATCAAATACGCTTTCCAGTTCATATCAGTCTCATGCCGGTGAATCAATTAAAGCATAATAACAGATTCCACTCTCTATTTTTCTGACTCTACCGGTTTCTATGTGCCAGTAATTTCAAGCCGTTTTTTTTTGGCTGAAGGCCAATCTCATCATAGCCTGGGGCATCGCCCCAGGAAAAAGGATCAGATTCACTTATTGGCTGAAAGCCATATTCAATACTTTTGTTTATGGCTTTCAGCCAAAGGGGCTTATTTTGATCTCTTCCTGGGGCGATGCTGGGCTGGTAAATAACCCGGAAAATGGGGGAGCTAGGATATTTTCGTATTGAGAAACTGTTGCGAGGAATAACGGTTTCGTGTGCCACGGCTCTGTGAGCCGTGTTGCGTTGGAGTGAGAATATCTTGTTAAAATAAAGCTTGATTTTCAGTTTGCACGGCTCACAGAGCCGTGGCACACAACGTGGAATCAAGAACCAAGGCGCAACAGTGCAACTGGCAACAACTTAAGAAATTTACCAGGCCAGGGCGATGCCCCAGGCTATGGTTAAAGAGGCCTTCAGCCAAAAAAAAGTAAAACTCGACAGTAATTGCTAGCTTGATACAAAACGATTATTGCTCACTTAAACCGGCACATAGAATCCGGTAGAGTCAGCTATTTTTCATTGGACGCAACCCAGCACGCGAAGATGGGTGCAAGCACAGTTCCTACATTTCTTCCTTTTTCTTTGTCTCATTTGATCCGTGAAAATCGGTGTTCATCCGTGGCTAATTTTCTCCTGACTTGATTTCATCGAAAACAGGCTTAAGTCGGATAAATCAAAAATATTTTCCGTCCTGCCCAAGCAGGATGAAAAACTACAGTTCATCGAGTAACCTTATATTGTTCCTCGCTGCTCCGTGCTGTATCTGATTGAAAGAGAATAGGAAATGTTCGCTCGTTATTTATCGGCATTTTTTTTGATCTGCCTGATGCTTGCTGTAGAGTCCCCTGCTGAAGCGCAGCACGTTAATGGACTGGCAGCACGTACGCTGTTGAAAACCGACCATGTTGGTAAGGATTTACTTCAGGAAGATGCCTGGCGTCCGTTTGGGCAAGGGTTTGAACGCACCGATAAATTAATTCTTTGCGATAACAAAAACAGCAAAGAACAGCAGCGGGGAATTTCTCAAACGGTTTTGCTGGATCAGAAAAAGCCCGAGTTGATTATCGCAACGCTGGAAAGCAAAGCGGAAAATGTGGGAGGGGTTGTTGATACGCATTATTCGCTTTATCTTGATCTGACATTTACCGACGGGACTCACCTCTATGGACAGACTAAACCATTTGAAGTTGGTAGCCACGACTGGCAAAGCCGCAAGGTGGTTGTCATTCCCGAAAAGCCTGTGAAAAGTCTTTCCTGTTATGCGATGTTCAGGCACCACACTGGAAAAGTATGGTTCCGAAATCCGAAGTTGACTTCTCGACCAATCCCACAAGGATGGCATCATCTGGATAATACAGATTACGTTTTTCAGGGAAACACGCGAGAGGGATTTCAGGTGCGTGACGTGACCAGGAACGGCCCGTATATTCATATCGAGAAAGAAGCTCTCGATTTGAAATTGAATGTCACAAAAAAGGAAGGGCCTCTCGCGACGTTTTACGATGTGACACTGCGCGATACTTCCGGTCAGGATCGAGCGATCACGCTTGTCTATTCGTTGCCGGTTCAGGGGGATCACTACTGGTGGCTCGAAGACCCGCGGCGGCGGAAAAAAGTGGAACCGAATATTGAATACATTAATGCTCATTTGTTTGCCGGGCTGGGAAATGAAAGGTTGTCTCGTTATCCACTGGCTGCAGTTGCCAACAAAAAGCAAGGGGTTGCAGTGGGGATTGATATGAACCGCCCCGCGTTTTATCGACTGGTCTATCATTCGGCGACAAAAGAGATGCTGCTACTGTTCGATCTGGGATTTACTCCGGAAAAGCCGACGGCGAAGTTACGGTTCTGTCATTATTCGTTTAATCCTGAGTCAGGGTTTCGGGCGGCTGTTGATCATTACTACAAATTATTCCCCGCAGCGTTTCACAACCGTATCCGCAAACAGGGGAACTGGATGGCGTTTGCGAAAATCAGTGATGTTGATCGCTGGCAGGATTTCGGATTTGCATTCAAGGAAGGGAACGACGAAACAAGTTGGGATGACGCCAACGGCATCACCACGTTTCATTATACCGAACCGATGACCTGGTGGATGAAAATGCCCGTTGAAATGCCTCGTACTTACGAAGCAGCTCTCGCGGAAGCAAAACGGCTGGCAAAAGCAGGAGTCCCGCAGGCAAAAGCATTATTCACCAGCGGCTTTTACGATCCGCAAGGGAAATTTCCAGGAATCATGCGAAACGAACCATGGACAAACGGAATTGTCTGGAGCATGAATTCGATGCCCGGCGTGAAGGGAGACATCACCGATTTTTCCAGTCAATGGAATCCAGAGATAGTCAAACGGCTGTACGGTCCTGAGGCGAAAGGAGATCTTGATGGAGAATATTTTGATTCCAGCGAAGGCTACGTGACGGCCTTGTTAAATTACCGCAGAGAACATTTTTCAATCGCGCAGACCCCACTCTGCTTCTCTTCACAAACAAAACAGCCGGGCATTTTTCGCTCTCAAGTTGCTTTCGAATATATGCGAAAAATTGCTGGGGAACTTCATGCAAAAAAACTTTTAACGATGGCGAACTCAACACCATCGCGAATTTGCTGGTACGCCCCTTTTCTTGATGTCATGGGAACTGAAACAAACTGGAACCGCAACAATCAATGGAAACCGATGTCCGATGCTGATTTGCTTTATCGCAGAGTGATGTGCAAAGGGAAGCCGTACTGCTTTTTGCAGAACACCGATTTCGAAAACTTTTCGTATGAAATGGTGGAAAAATATATGCAACGCTGCCTGGCTTACGGCATGTTTCCCAGTTTCTTCAGCCAT
>JAJRTM010000199.1 GCA_024278285.1 Planctomycetota bacterium | reverse complement strand
GGGGGCGAATACAGCCATCACCAAACTGCAAGGGGCTGATGAACATGCAGCGATGGCAGAGAAATTACTAAAAAGTGCGGCTTCTTTGAAGCTGATTTTCCCGGATCAGATAACGCCGGGCAAAGAAATTGGTTTTGATGTACGTGTCACAAACGAAACCGCAGGTCATAATTTGCCGACCAGTTTAACCGAAGTGCGGCAAATGTGGCTGGATGTTGAAATTACTGATGCAGACGGGAAAGAAGTATTCCGTAGTGGCGCGATCGATGACCAGGGAAAAATTGATCCCGATGCAGTCATGTTTCATTCGGTTGGTATTGATGATCAAGGCAACCATACCATTAAACCCTGGCAAATGGTCAGGTTTATCTCCTTCCACACAATCCCGCCCCGCGACTCGCTGTTGGAGCATTACAAATTCGCAGTTCCGAAAAAGGTGACCGAACCGCTGCGAGTACGAGTCACGTTGCGGTATCGTTCCTACTCCCAGAAATTGGCCCGCCTTCTACTTGGTGATGATACCCCTGTTGTCCCTGTCGTGGACATGGTATCAATCATGCAAACTTTGGAGACTCCATGAGTTTATTTTGTTTGAATCATAAACCACATCGAATTAAAACGATGAATGGTCGGGCGCAATCGTTCATTGCGCCAGACGCAGGGTCCGCTGTGTGGGTCGAAACAGATATGTTTCTCTCCCCCAAATGGTCTGCACAGCGGACCTTGCGACTGGCGTTGCTACTGCTTGCCCTTGTCATGGTTGGTTGTGGTCAGATTGATCAAAGCGGGCTGGTTGATTCTTCTGAAGAATTGGAGCCAGCTGAGTATTCATCGTTCGAGCAGTTTTGTCAGCAAATAGTGCCAATTATGGAATCGCGATGTGCGGTGAATTGTCATGGAGTCTCTCCTGAAAAGTTCAGGGAGTTCAGCAACAGTCCCGATCATGCTGGCTTCTTCTATTTTCCAATCAACCCTGCAACGGGAAAAATCCCTGATCAAGAATCTTTGCTTGCTTCCTGGAAGGCGGCGCGGGGAGCGAACGAAAATCATGCTGGCGGACACGGCCCATCGGTCGCGACACGGATTGATTATCAGGAGCCGTCCAAATTCAGTCCGCTGATTCGCGTCCCGCTGGCAGACCAACTGGGAGGCTTACCACATCGTGGACTGGATATCTTTTTTGCAGAAGACGATCCCGATTATCTGACGATGCAGAAATGGGTGGAAGCCGAAATTGCGTTACGGCCAGCAAAACAGAAGCCGGTTTTGCCTCACGAAGAATTCTTTCGAGATCGCATCTTGCCGATCATGGTAATGAACAACTGTTTTATTGCTTCGTGTCATGGACCGGCTGTTTTTAACGATTTGAAATTGAAGCTTCCGATGCCTTCGCAGGAAGGGCGTTTCAATCCGAAACACGATTTCTCTTCTCGCGAGATCGCTGCGAATCGCAAATTGATGCTGGGAGCAAAAAGTCGACTTGCCAACCTGGGTGGTGATTTGAAGCTGAGCCGATTGCTGACAAAGAATTTGCCGATCAGCAAAGGAGGAGTTCATCAGCGAGGCGGGAATAACCAGTTCTTCGATTCGCTTGACGATCCCGATGTAAAAGTCATTCTGGAATGGCTGGCATTAGAGCGGACTGCGTTAGTTAATAAATTATCGATCAACAATAATCCCGTTCCAGAAAATGATGTGGGGCGATTGCAGGGGATGCTGTTTATTCGTGGTCCTAAGCATCAGCCACGCCGCTTTTTCGAGTTTGATCGTTTCTGGCCGGGGTCGGATCTGTTTGTTTTGCCAGTCGATCAAGAGGGTAACTTAACTTCTGCAGAGCCGATCAACATAACGGCACCTCTTCATCCAAACGGCCCGGTTGAAATTCAGTCGGTTGATGTACGATACGATGCTCGGAAAATTGTTTTTTCCATGCGACAAAGCGAAGAGAGTGGCTTTCGGGTTTATGAACTGGAGTTGGATGAAAATCTCAACGGTATCAAAGATTCATTACGGCAAATCACCTCTGATCCCGCTCGGTTAGAGGATGGCACGCTGATTCATCATGTCGATCCACTTTATGCACCGGGACCAGACGACCCGGCGGATACATCGTTGGATAAGGTGGTGGTTTGTTTTGCCTCGAATGCAGCGGGAGCGTATGCGACCTCTGTTCCATTTGGAATACTTGGCGAAGCGGATGGCGGAACAAAAAAAGAATTGATCGATGCCCAACGCAACGAAGCGGTTGG
Source organism: Planctomycetota bacterium (assembly GCA_024278285.1). GTDB lineage: Bacteria > Planctomycetota > Planctomycetia > Planctomycetales > Planctomycetaceae > Rubinisphaera. The sequence goes on along the minus strand of JAJRTM010000199.1, from coordinate 1,138 downwards.
CACATTCGATGGACGGCGAATTTATATTGTTGATGGTCCCAACCAGGGCGAATGGCGAACGATTGTCAGTCATCAGCAAGATGCAGGGAGTGTTTCCGGAGCAAAGTTGATACTCGATGCTCCACTACCACATCCGATTGATCGTCGAACCGTTTATGAAATTGAGCAGATAGAAGCGGCAAATCTTTCCTCGTATGACATCTGGCGAATCGTCCCGCCCGGTGGCAAAGAAACCGATGCTGGTAAGCCGCATCGTATGACTTTTACAGCCGCCCAGGAACGCCGCCCGACGATGCGAACGACTGGCGAAGTGATGTTTACAACCGTGCGAAACATCGGATACCAGGCGAATCGACCGGTCTTCAACGGAGCCATTTTCCGAGTAATGGCAGGTGGTTTCGATTACCACATTCAAGGAAATAATCGCTCGCGTTTTTCGCTTGTTTCAGATTCTCGCGAGTTGCCCCAGGGTTTGGAAACACGCATGGCGATGGATCCTCGCAACTACTGGAGCGGCGGCTTGATGCTGCTTGTTGATCATGGGTTCGGTATTAATATCGAACCAGAAAATCCCGTTGATAACATCCCGCTGGCTGAAGGGGGAGATGTTCTTGGAAAGCCGTTGCATCCTTCTTCGGTACGGTATTTACACGGACAACGACCTTTCTTTCCTGAAACCGGGAAAGATGCCGTTACGATGTCTGGCGTCTCGCCGGGAGGCAGTTTTCGCGACCCGTATCCTCTTCCCGATGGAACGGTATTGGTTTCGCATGTAGAAAGTTCACTGAATCATCTGGATGAAAATGCTGACCCGGACTGGAACCTCTATCGGCTTCGTTTTACCGGCGCTCTGCAAAGCGAAGATGGTCAGAAGGTAGGTCCGGTTAAGTTGGATATTCTCAAGGGGGCTTCATCGAAAGAAATGGCCGAGTATTCTCCTCGCCCGATTATGATTCGACTCAAGGAAAAATCAGAAACTCATCAGAAATTTGCAGCGACCCATTCCGCTGCAAAACCGAAACGAATTGATGGGGTGTTAAGGATGCCTGCCGATACACCCGGTGAAATTGAGTGTTACGACTATCCTTTACTGCAATCTTTCCTGACGAATTTTGCACCGGTCGGCGAGAAAAACTTC
>JAJRTM010000017.1 GCA_024278285.1 Planctomycetota bacterium | reverse complement strand
GGGATTTTCAACTCGAAACAGGCTCCTTGCTGTGGAAGATTAAAGCCTTGGATTTTTGCGTGGTTCTGTTCTGCAATACGCCTGCAAATCCCAAGCCCCAACCCAACTCCATTCTTTTTAGTCGTCAAAAACGGATCAAAAAGATGAGCGAGAATTTTTTGTTGGATCCCCTCTCCGGTATCTTTAACTTGCAAAACGGCTTGCTTGTTTTTGATCGACAACGCGATTGTCATCACTCCCCCCTGTGGCATCGCATCCAGTCCGTTCAGACAAAGATTAAGCAGCAACTGACCAATCTGTTGTGAATCGACAGAGACCATGACCGGGTCTGCAACGGGATCAATTTGCAACTTCACCTGTTGCGACTGACAACGGCTTTCAATAAGTCGTTTCGTTCGTTCAATGATTTTTTGAAGAGAAATAACTTCAAATTCGGACTGCTCCGGTCGAGCATAATCGAGCAGAGAATTGACAGATCGTTCCATTCTACGAATTTCCTGCTCGACAAGTTCAAGATCACGAGAGGGCGTCCCTTCCTGTTCAAGTTGCGAGCGATTGGCTTGAATGAGCATTTTAATTGATGTTAACGGGTTCCTGATTTCATGGGCGACACCGGTTGCCAGTTGAGCCAGATTTGTCATCTGCTGTGAATGCAATGCTTCTTTCTCGCGAACAGCCAGGAGGCGTTCCTGCTCAGCTTTGATTGTTTCGGTCAAATCGTGGATAATCACAACATATTTTCGTCTCTGTCCGTCCGGCAATTTACTGAATGAAATAGAAACGGGAAAATGAATTCCATCAGACCGCCTGGCGTTCAAATATAATTGTTGATTCGGAGCCTCTTCACCAATATCGAGATTGGGAATTAGTTTTTTAATTGAATGATCGATGACGTCTGTTAATTCGACAGCAAAGAGTTGCAATCCGGATCGATTGATCGACTCGATTTTCCCCTGAGCTCCAATCGATATAATACCTTCACTCGCATTGGCAACAATTGTTTCAGAACGGGCCATTTCTGCCAGCGCGATACGCCTGAGCGGATTAACTAATATCCACCACAAAACAGGAGCACTTACTAAAGCCAGCAGGCAGGCATCGATGATTGCTTCTGCCTGGCTGTTCAAAGATTGGGGCAACAGGTAAGGCAACAGGCGCATCACTCCCACTTCGACAACAAATATGGCGAGCAGCATCACGGTCAACAGTCGGCCTGGAGACCTTAAAAAGCGAGGAGGCGAGCTGTAACGATAAGACATGATGAACCATGAGACCAAGCGTGGGCGATTTTTTACTGTCCTGTTTCCCAAAACCCCAGCATATCGGTCACGGTTTATTAGTCAATGCAGCCCAAGATACTACGCAGCCCTGGGAAAAAGAGACTTCCCGGTTGACCCTGCTTCATTTCATACTTAGAGTGACATATCTGCATGGCGTTTCTTGCCGAGTCATGGAGAACGATTCATTTTGAACAGGTTGCCTCTGTTCGGGTTTTTTATGTAGTGGAGTCATTTGCAGTTCCCGTTATTTTGCAGCTCCCGTTATATAGTGGAATAGAATTCTCAGGTAATAATCGATGACACAAAAACAGTCTGGGCCAGAGGATAAAGGTTCAAATCTGCCAGATTCTCCCGATTCAGAAAACCCTAAAAACAAAAAGAAAAAGACGACCAGTACCACATTCTGGGTCTTGTTAGTTGGCGGCATCTTGCTTGCTGCGGTGATCACTAATTACACCAGCGATTTACGTAGCAAGAAAATCAAGCTGAGCGAATTTGAATCAAAAATTGCATCGGGTGAATTTAATTCCAGAAATGTGCATGAAGTTATTTTCGGCATCACTTCGATTACGTTTCAAAATATGTCGAAGGAAGAAGTCGCCAATCTGAGCCTGTCGAAAAGCAAAACAAATAAAATATCGAAAGCTGCCAGCGAAAAAAAGAAATCGACTTCAAAAGAAAAAAAAACAGACGATACAAATAATAAGGTCGACAAAAAGAAAGAACTGCTAAAGTATCGCATCAATATTGTCGGGATTCCCAATGAAGTGTTGGCTGCCTTGAAGGACGATTTGAAGAAGAGCAAAATCGATTACGATGGCTCATCGCCGCCGGCTCAGTTTGAATCGCTCTTCAGTTTACTACTACTCGTTCTGTTTGTGCTGTTCTTTATTATGATGTTTCGCAGAATGGGCGGGGCAGGTAGTGCGATGTCGTTTGGTCGTAGTCGCGGCAAGTTGATTTCGCAAGACGATATCAAAACAACCTTTAACGATATCGCCGGTATTGATGAAGCGGTTTGTGAGCTTCAGGAAATTGTCGAGTTCCTCAAAACACCTGCCAAGTATCAGGCGTTGGGAGCACGTATCCCGCGCGGTGTGCTTCTTGTCGGACCTCCTGGAACAGGAAAAACGCTGCTTGCCCGTGCGGTTGCGGGGGAAGCAGGCGTGCCGTTCTTCGGTCTTTCCGGTTCCGATTTTGTTGAAATGTTTGTCGGTGTCGGAGCCGCTCGTGTGCGAGATACTTTTCAGCAGGCGATTGAGAAAGCACCAAGTATTATTTTTATCGACGAACTCGACGCGCTCGGCAAAACGCGAGGCAGCGGTATGCCCGGCGGTCACGATGAACGGGAGCAAACCCTTAATGCGTTGCTGGTGGAAATGGACGGTTTCTCTTCGGATAAAAGTGTGATTGTCATGGGAGCCACCAACCGCCCGGAAACTCTTGACCCCGCGTTAATGCGTCCGGGGCGATTTGATCGTAATGTTCTTGTCGATAACCCCGACTTCAAAGGACGCGAAGCGATTTTGAAGGTTCATGCTGCTAAAATTAAAATGGATGACAAAGTTAATCTGCTGCATATTACAAAATTAACGCCCGGCTTTTCCGGTGCCGATTTAGCGAACCTGGCGAATGAAGCGGCGTTACTAGCTGCTCGTAATGACCGCAAATCGGTTTCGATGGCTGAATTCGAAGAAGCAATTGAGCGTGTTGTCGCCGGTCTGGAAAAAAGTAATCGTATCATTCGGGAAGACGAAAAGTTACGAGTGGCGTATCACGAATGCGGTCATGCGTTCATGGCTTGTGCACTGCCTCATGTCGATCCAGTTCATAAAATTTCGATTATCCCACGCGGTTTTGGTGCACTCGGTTACATGATGCAGCGGCCTCAGGATGATCGTTTTCTGGTGACGCAATCAGAACTCGAAAACAGAATTTGCGTCATGCTGGGCGGTCTCGGTTCAGAACGGCTCATCTTCAACGAACAATCAACCGGCGCCCAGAACGATTTGGAGCGAGCTTCCGATACCGCAAGACGGATGGTGACAGAATTCGGGATGAGTCCGAAACTGGGGACCGTGAATTATCAGACACAAAAACGCTCCCCGTTTCTCGCGGGAGGCATTGGTGGTTCGGCTGATTACGAACATTCGCAAGATACATTGCGAGAAATCGATCAGGAAGTGAAACGAATTATCGACGAGTGCATGGTGACAGTTGCTGACACTCTATTGAAATCGAAAGAGATCCTCGAACACATGACCAAAGATCTGGTTGAAATGGAAGTGATGGACAGCGAACATCTCGAATCGATTTTGAAACAGTACAAAACAGGTCCGCAAATTAAACCAGGCACATACGCGGCGATTCCTCCAGAATCTGCGCAAGAGGGTGATTCGAATCAAAGCGACGAAGAGAGTTCAGCCGCCGGGGCATGAGCGAAGCTCTTCCTTTGTTTTATACAAGTTATTATTTAGCAGGAATTAACGATGCCGCCGCAAGCTGGACTTACTGTTATCGATTGGGCGATTATTTGCATCTATGCAGTTTCGACAATTGGTTTGGGTTGGTGGTTTGGACGCAAGCAGGAATCGACGAAAGAGTATTTTGTTGGCAGCGGGAACATGAATCCGATTCTGATTGGTGTTTCGTTATTTGCGACGCTTCTTAGTACAATCACTTATCTTTCGCTGCCAGGCGAAATTCTGGGGAAGGGGCCTGTATTACTGACAAACATGATTGCGTTGCCCTTTGTTTTTCTGGTTGTGGGTTACGTGCTGATTCCCGTTTACATGCGGCAGCGCGTGACCAGTGCTTACGAACTGCTGGAAGAAAAATTGGGCCTGAGCCTGCGTTTACTCGGTGCAGTGCTTTTTTTGTTGATGCGTCTGGTCTGGATGACATTGCTGGTTTATCTCGCTTCCAAAGCGATGACAGTCATGATGAATGTTGATGAAAAATGGATCCCGCTAATTGTCTTGGTGACCGGAGCCGTTTCCGTTATTTATACCTCTTTGGGAGGTTTGAAAGCGGTTGTCATTACTGACTTAATGCAGACCATTTTGCTATTCAGTGGGGCGTTAATGATTGTTGTGATGGTCACGATCGATTTCAGTGGCTTCGGCTGGTTCCCGACCACCTGGCACGCGAACTGGGACCATCAACCGATTTTTGATTTCGATCCACAAACACGCGTTACTATGGTTGGAACAGTTCTTTCTGTTTTTATCTGGTATGTTTGCACCGCGGGAGGGGATCAAGTTTCGGTGCAGCGATTCATGTCAACTCGTGATGCCAAGTCAGCGAGAAAAGCAGTTGCCACCCAAATGATTGTCGGGGCATCGGTCACACTGTTGCTTGCACTTGTCGGGTTTGCACTTCTGGCATTCTTTGAAGCACATCCCGATTTCATTCCGATTCAGATGGATTTGAAAGATAATGCAGATGACCTGTTCCCGCTATTCATTGCCTTTCATTTACCGATGGGGGTTTCAGGACTGGTCGTCGCTGCGATGTTTGCAGCCGCGATGTCGAGTATCGATTCCGGCGTGAACTCGATCACAGCAGTTGTGATGACCGACTTACTCGACCGCTTCGGCTTGAAACCGAAATCAGAAAAACATCACATCCTGATTGCTCGTCTACTCGCGTTGGGAATTGGGGCAACGATTGTTATTGGCAGCATGTATATCGGGAATATCGAGGGGAACATTACCAAGGTGACCAGCAAGGTCGTCAATCTGTTTGTGACGCCTTTATTTTCGTTATTCTTCTTCGCGTTGTTTGTTAAATCGGTTCGCCCGGCTGGGGTTTGGGTCGGAATGATTTTAGGAATGACAACTGCGCTACTGCTTGCATTTTCAGGAGTGGTCGTCTTTTTTCTGCATGAAAAATTCGGGATCGATCCCGCAACATTCGGCACTGATATTATTACTAAGATCGATCCGCTAACCAACAAAGAATATCGCCTGGCAAACGACCCGATCAGTTTTCAATGGATTGGCCCGGTTGCCTTAGCGGTCAACATTGCCAGCGGTTTGATCGCCTGCAAAATCGTTAATATTTTCTCGCCCCGTAAAGAGAATTAGTACCGTAGGGTGTGCTGTGCACACCAATTGTGCTTTTCGATATGTATTTATTGTCGCCATTATTGCAAATATCAACCAACGAATGTGGTACGCACAGCGTACCCTACGGAACTGGTAAACAGCTCAGGAAATGGGGAAGTTAGGGTGTTTTCGTGTTGAGAAACTGTTGCGAGAAATAACGGTTTTGCGTGCCACGGCTCTGTGAGCCGTGTTGCGTTGGAGTGAGGATATCTTGCTAAAATCAAGCTTGATTTTCAGTTCGCACGGCTCACAGAGCCGTGGCACTCAACAGGGGATTATAAAACAAAGCGCAACAGTATAACTGACAACAACTTAAAAAATTTACCAGTCCAACCGTAGAGTGTGCTGTGCACACCAATTGTGCTTTTCGATATGTATTTATTGTCGCCATTATTGCAAATATCAACCAACGAATGTGGTACGCACAGCGTACCCTACGGAGCTCACAGCATTTCATTGATAAGAGGCTATCTCGATGGCTTTAATAGACGAACATCGTTTATCGTGTGACATCCTTGTTGCAGGCGGGGGGATGTCCGGGGTTTGCTGTGCGATTGCGGCTGCCCGATGTGGGGCGAACGTGGTTTTATGTCAGGATCGTTCGGTGCTGGGTGGAAACGCATCGAGTGAAATCCGGATGCACATTGTCGGAGCCAACGGTACGGGCGGTTCCGAAAGAGGCGAAGAATTACAGACCGAAGCGCGGGAAGGGGGGATCATCGAAGAGATTCGTCTCGAAAATGCGGTTCGTAATCCACAGCGATCTGTTTCAATGTTCGATCTGATTCTGTATGAAAAATGTCGAGCGGAACCAAATCTTTCATTGATGCT
>JAJRTM010000198.1 GCA_024278285.1 Planctomycetota bacterium | reverse complement strand
GTTCGCAATACCGAAACCCAATACCAGATGCCGTAAGGTAAGCCGATACCGAACGCAGTCATCGGTCGGCAATACATCGCAAAAATCAATCCCACACCAGCCAGGAACGCATGACGGCACTGCCTGCGAATCGACCAGCGGTGAAACATCCAGAGAAAAAACATCAGTCCGACCAAGCAAGGGTGATGCGCCAAAAGCAGATTCCCAAACAAATTCAATCCGGGAGCCAACGCACACAAAAGACCTGCCAGTAATCCGGTCCCATTCCCGGCTAGATCGCGTCCTATCCAGAAAACAAGCAGGCAGATAATTCCTTGTGCCAAATGGTAACCCCAATAAGGCAATCCAACTGAAACAAAAGGAAGCAGCCAGAGACCTGCTCCCGGAAAATATCGGCTCGCAAACTTTCCGGGAAAATCATTCAGAATGTGCATCTGATCGAACAGTTCCGGGGCAGCTTCAAAACGATCATTTGTTACTCGCCCGAGAGCAAAAGTTTCTGCCTGAAACAGATAGCTGTATTCATCATGATAAGCGGGGGGCAGGTCTCCGAATCGATGGCCTGTTTGCGCAACAGATAACAGCCCGACCATCGCCACCACGCCAGCAACAAAATACCGCAACCAAAGCGGATCGTAAGGGACTGCGGCCTGAATGATTGACGGGGCAGACTTTTCATATTTCCCAGCCTGTAACCAAGATTCTACCCGGACCGCGATTTCGCTTTGTGGATCGGTCAAATGAAATCGCCAGGTATAAAAAATCGGCAAGACCAGCAACCAGAACAGATACAAAGATGTATCCGCATTAAAAGCAGCCATCCACGCGACCAGCGGACGATCAGACGAAAACGTAAATGCCCAGTGCTGCCATTCCATTGGAACAATAAGAAGCAACGAGGCAAGCAGTGCAACAAAAGAGGCGATTGCAACTCTGCGTGAAGAGCGTTTCGATTCTGGATGGGAAGGCAAACGATCAATCGGATGAGCAGGCGTTGATTTCATAACAGCTTTTCTACTTTGAATCATTTGCGATAATTAACTCAGCAGATCCTGGCCTGGATAAACCGGAACCAAAATTTATTAGCCACGGATTATCCCAGCGCGGCATAGCCGCAACCAAATTATTTTCACCACCAAGGCTCAAAGACCACAAAGGAAAAACACGAAGACAAATCAAATCGTTTAACGGCAAGCCGAAGGCGACTGCGTAAACCGGTTAGGTTTATTATGAAGGTGCCGAACCGCGAATAAACGTGAATTTTCGCGAATTGATTTTTAGTCAGGGTATCTGTTCTTTTTTTCTCTTTACTTGGTCTCTTCGAGCCTTTGTGGTAAACAACAATAAAAACAGATGACTGAGGTATCGATACTTAAACTGTACGGCTCATTGATGTGATGTTCTCGTTTTGAAATAATTTGCGAAAGCGTCGTAAACTTTTGGGGAAAAACATAACTTCAATGAGGTATAAATGAGGTATACAGGTTAAGTGTCGATTCTGTTTTTCATGGCTTTCATCATTTCTTTACCACCAAGGCTCGAAGCCACCAAGAAAAAAGAAAAACTGAATCGCGTTAATGGGCGTTTATTTGCGGTTCGACACCTTCAGATCAGGCAAACCGGTTTGCGCAGTCGCCTTCGGCTTGCCGTTAAACGAACCGTTCCAATGATTTTTCTTCTTTGTGTCTTCGTGCCTTAGTGGTAATTATAATTTTTGGTTGCGGCTATGCCGCGCTGGGTTCATCCATGGCTTTCAAAAACATCCCGCCACCTTTGCACAGCATTTTATTGATAAAAGTCTACGAATATGCTGGAGTAGAAATTGTATCTAAATTGAAAAAAAATGGGAGCGTGGCTCAAGAACCCTTTGCTTCACAACAGTCCGGTTATACCGGATGTGATGGTCATTGTCACAGGAACGATTGCCTGAGACGTCTGAACTGAATTTCAATTGCAGAATGACTGGAACAAAAAACGATGCTGATAGATGGCTCTTAGGAAGAGTTTCGATGGAGGTAGCTATTCATTGATATTTGGTTTGGATTGGAATTGGGGATTGTGCGTAGGGTCCGCTATTACGGACCACCGCAGAAACAGGAGGCTCCACTTCCCATCGTGGTCCGCGGGTAGCGTACCCTACGCCCAAGCTGAATGGTTACCGATGGAGAAGGTATGTCCTCCGGGTGAATAATCGCCCAGACCAGGGAAGGTTGAGGGAAATGGGAGTTAAATTTGCAGGATCCCGCTCGATTGATGAGCGAAGACGCCGCCGGTTGGCGGGGGAGAATGAAATCTCTTCTCCTCCAGGCAGTACCGCAATGCCGAAAGCTGGATTCTGGAATCAGCAACGAACCCGTGAAGAAGCCGTACAGTCGCCCATCACCCCGCTGGCAAGTTTGATTCCTGCATCGCGATTGAGAATTTGGTTACTGTGTGCCGCCGTACCTTTTGTGGGGCTGCTGCTGGTTCTCATTTCCCAACATCGCTATCTGATTTCAGATCTGCGATTACGAACAATCTTCGATTTGCAACAGGGGCACCTTTGGCGGTTTGTGCGAGGTATTCTCTTTCTTGGTGCAGCCGGGCTGTGCTGGCTTGTCAGTTGGTTTCGCTCTGCCAGTGACCGCGATTTCGAAGGCTGTTATAAATCGTGGTACTTTTCCGGATGGATATTTCTTGCCTTCGGTTTTGTCGCTGGTTCTGATGCGCATTTAGTGTTTGCTCAAATTGTTGGTGATTACACTCAGTTGCATCAGCCATTTTTAAGAACACTTTTCTGGGCGGTCCCGATGGCTGCCTTGCTGCTTGAACCGATGCGCTGTTTCACTTTGGAAATGTGGAATTGTCGGCGCAGTTGTTTCATGTTGGCACTTTGTAGCCTTTCGGCGTTAGTCTATCTGGAAATGAAAGTCCCTTCATCCGAAGGCCCCGAAATTTTCACGGCAGACAGTTCACAAATCATCGCGATGATTGCTTCTATTCTGTCTCCATCGCTGCTGTTTTCTGCGTTGCTCTCTCAGGTGTATTACGTAATGCACGTATCTTCCGACCCTGTCTGTCGCCGACAAAGTTGGACTTGGCTCGCGATCACCTGGGTAAATAATAAAATCCTCGCCGGCATGAAATTCGTGGGGAATTATTGTTACCTGTCAATCATCAACATCACGAGTTCAGCACGATCCCGATTGATGAACCGCAGCGAGCAATCAAAGAAATCTCGAACAGAAAGAAAAACCGAACGTAAACTCGCCAGACAAAAAATTGCGGATGAAAAAGCATTGAAAAAACAGGCCGCGCAAGAAGAGAAAAAAGCAATTGCCGATAAAATAATGCTGGGAAAAGAAGAAGCCCGCGCAAAAAAACTGGAAGCCAAAGCCCAACAGGCAGAAGCGGTCAAAGCAAAAGAGTTAGAGAAAAAGACCTTGGCGTCTGAACGAAAACTCGAAAAACAATCGAAACGCTCTAAACGATCTGAACGGAAACAGACCCCGTTCAAGCAAGTCGCGGCTGATCAACACGAGAAAAAAGAGCCTGTCTCTTCTGAGCAAGCAGAGAAGAATCAAAGAGCAAACAAGCCGCGAGTCAGGCTCAAATCGCAACCTGCGACAACCCCGCAACAGACACCGCAGTCGGTTCAAGATAATGCGAAGCTTTCCGTGCGTCATCGCCAGGGGGACAAAAGCGAAGCTGAAGCCCAAGCCGCAACAATGGAAACAGATCGCATTGATCCTTCCAACTTAAAAGGGCTGAGCAAAAAAGAACGCCGCAGAATCCGAAAACTGCACCGCGAACAACAACGCACAAGCACCAGAAAAGCTGGTTGACCCCGCTTAAATTCGTAAATTCTCTGTTGTGTACTTTTTGCTATTTGAAAACCGGGTAGCTCAGACAATCTGTTCAAGGTTGTCTGAGTGCCGTCAGGCACCCGAGGATTTCAGTGAAAGGCTTGATGATCAGAAAATAAGCGAGGCCTGAAAAATAATTCCTCGGGTTGCTACGCAACTCAGACAACCCTGAACGGGATTGTCTGAGCTACCCGGTAAATTCTCTGCGGTGTTTTTTTACTATTTGTAAAGACTCGCTTGACATCCTTACTCTTTACGTGTATCAGTGTAGTGATATACATAAGGAATGAAGAGCCATGACCATTCTTCCCTCACAATTTGAAATTCATCCTTCTTCGGGAGTGCCGATTTACCGGCAGGTTATCGAGCAGGTGCGTGCGTTCCTGCTCGGGGGGCATTTGCAGGTTGGCGAGATGCTTCCTTCGGTTCGGCAAATGGCGAGCGAACTGGGCGTGAACCCGATGACAATTTCCAAGGCGTATGCCCGTCTCGAAGTTGAGGGGGTTGTCGAGCGTGTGCGTGGTAAAGGGATGATGATCAAGCTGCAAACGACTTCCGGCAATGTGAAGCAGCGGCAAAGCGAACTTTCTTCAGCGGTTCGATCAGCCATCCTGCGTGGCAGGCAACTCGGACTGAGCGATCAACAAATTCTGCATGTCGTGAACAAATTTCTCAAGGAGAATCCGCAGTGATACAAACATCAACAGAGCCAGTCATTGAGATTCAGGCGTTGGAAAAACGATTCGGCAAAGAAAACGTGCTGCAAGGGATCGATCTTTCGATTGAACCGGGGCAGGTCGTCGGTTTAATCGGCACCAACGGCAGCGGGAAAACGACGCTCATCAAATGTCTGTTGGGGTTACTTCGCAAAAGTGGGGGTTGCTCGAAAGTATTTGGCGTTGATTCCTGGGATCTAGCCGAGTTGCAAAAGTCGCGGCTCGGTTATGTTTCGCAAGAGTTTGCGATTCTTCCCTGGATGAAAGTCGAAGCGATGTGCGATTACACGGGAGCGTTCTACGAAAAATGGGAATACCATTTGGTGCGACGCCTGCTGAGAGAATGGAATCTGAATGGCGACAAACGGGTCGGGGCGTTGTCGGTGGGGCAACGGCAAAAACTAGCCGTCATTCTTGCGATGGGGCATCGTCCCGAATTGTTGATTCTGGATGAGCCGGTCGCCAGTCTCGACCCGGTGGCCCGCAGACAGTTTCTACAATCGCTGATTGAATTCACCGAGCAGGATAAAAACACGATCCTGTTTTCAACACACATCACGTCCGACCTGGAACGGGTTGCTTCCCATTTAGCGATGCTCAAACAGGGTCGCATTGCTTATTTTGGGGAACTGGAATCTCTTAAAGATCGCTGCAAACGACTACGAATATTTTCCGATCAACCACTCCCGAAAGATTTCGCCATTCCCGGAGCGATCCACTGCGAAATCAACGAAAATCATGCACTGGCAGCGATTCCAGATTTTAATTACGAAACGGTTTCGCAAATTTCCAGCCGCTGGAATGTGCAGGTGCAGGTGGAAGACCTCAATCTCGAAGAAATCTTCCTCGAACTCAACGGCATCCGTTCCGAAACCAACGATGCGGAGGCTAACTGATGAAACCACAACTCTACCAAGTCTTCCGCACCTACTGGAGCCGCCCGCTGTTAATTGTAATTGGTCTGGTGTCGCTTTGCTTAACGGCAGGCCTGTTTTATCAAAGCCAGAACAACGATAATTTTTCTCTCTCGCCGCAACTTAAAAGGCCAGGTCTATACAAGCACGCAGACTCGGGGAAATGGAAATCATTTCTCAAAGATGAAAAACTGGATGAAATTCGCTCCTTATCTCTCCACATTTTATCGCCAGATGATAATCCTGATCTAAGCCAGCTTTCCGAATTAGAATCGTTGCAAATCTATGCTCCGAACCTAACACCAGAATTGCTAAATGAGATACAGTCATTGAAGAAACTGACATCACTTTCGCTCTTAGACACAGGCATGGGAGTCACAAAGACGGAATTTGAAATCCCAGAAGAGTTCTTCAAGAAACTGGGGCCACAGTTACAAGAGTTGGATATCATTGCAAGTAATCGAACACCGTTTGGTGATATAAAAGGAGTAGAAAACCTAGAGAATCTTGAACTTCTAAAAATTTCAGGGAAAGATATGACGCTCGAATCTTTCCAGGCGATCAAACGATTACCTCGCTTGAAGTATTTAGTCATTGTCTTCAGCGTGAGTTTAGAGGGCGAACATGGGAAATTGTTATTGGAACTGAAAAACCATCCAACTCTGGAACGAATCTATGCGAGTTGGTTTCGGTCTATCGAAGATGGCCCCGCTTCTATTCGCATGCTTCCTTTGTATCAATTAAGTTACAGCCGGGGAAAAGTTGCAGGCATTCAGCTTGGCCTTTTCCTGATGCTATCGATAATGCTGATACTTTTCTTGCAGTTATGGTCGCTGTTTATATCTCCTGCAGCGATAGTTATCCCCGGATATGCAATAGCACATCGACGGGCTGCGTTCGTTATTCTTGGTGGAGGAGTCTTTGTAACAGTAGTCGGACTAATGCTAACCGGAATCGCCTGGCTGCCAGCTATTGCGATCACTTTAATTATACCGACATTCGGCGCGATGATTGCGTTAGCTTCGCAGTCACGTTCAGGAATTATTCGCGGAGCGGGATTGCTTCTGGGAATTTCAATCGGGTTAATCATCGGCGGGCAAGCGACTTTGTTCACTGGCGATCTTCTTCGGTATGGCAGATATTACGCCGAGTTTACATTGGGGGATTATCCGCTATTCACCTGCTTGCTGTTAATTACACAGCTATTTGTGATTGCGATCATCCTCAGACGACTTCCGAACATTACGCGAAGAATCAATGAACGATACGCTATTCTGCCGGGCTTCTCGCCATGGGATGTTGAGAAACAGCAACGTGCTTTATTAAGCCGCGGTTCCAGTTGGCGAACCAGACTGATCGATTTTCGCCCGCGCGATGTGCAGTACCATCAAGGTTCGATGTGGAAACAGACCAAGCTTTGGAGACTGGGCAACCCATTCAGACCACTGTTGTTTATAGTGGGAATGCTGGGGATGGCTGGCCTGTTTTTAATCGGATCGGTGTATGGAGGATTCTACCAAACTGCCCCAGATTTTCTTCCTTCGTTCTTAGCTCTTAACTTTTTGTTTCAAACAACATTCGTGACCTCAATAATGGCAGCCGGGCATTGGTACCGACGCTGCAAGCATCTGGAACTGGAAACGATGCGACCGGTCGGTCGTAAAAATCTGGTCCGCCAACTTTTTCTGGCACTTGCAATCGATCAATCATTCGCGATTATCGCAGGTCTGTTCTTCGGTTTTTTCGCAATCTCTCTTTCTGCTTCGAGGATCGAAGCGGATGCAATATACACTTTCGTTTTCATTTTTGTCGCTGCTGTTTTATGGATGTACGCCATCGGCACCACGATCTTCGGAATCAAACGGGCATGGGTTATCTGGACGGTGGATATCAGCACGTGCGCGTTGTTGCTCGCTATTATCATACGCATCGCTTATGAAGTATCAGGAAGGACCAAAGGCCCGATTGCTCCGTATGATCAGTTTCTAATTACAACTTCTGCCTGTACGATCACAATAACGGCTGCCATTGTGATGATTACTTTCATGTACCGCAAAGCCTTGCAACGTGAATGGGGTTAGATACGACAACCGATCATTTCGTTAACGCAATTCCGTTCATGTTTTCATAGGTCGCGACATATTTTACAAGGTTGCTCTTGTTTACCTGCGGGTGAGAGCGGGCGTTTTTTAGATCGTTTGATCGGGCTGGAGAAGTCTATTCCACCAGAGATGGTGAAGCAGGCATTAGCTTCCACTGGCAAGCAATCGGCACGGCAATATTTATTGCTCAGCGAATTGATATCATCCGTAGGGTCCGCTATTGCGGACCACGATGGGAAGTGGTGCCCCTTGTTTTGTGCGGTGGTCCGCCTGATTATTTGCCTCTGAGTTGATCGCGTACCATGAAAAAAGCGATTGGCGGAGCGATCAGAACCAATCCGACAAAGAAGCTCCAGCGGGGAAAAATATAAGCTTTGATGACGAATTGATCGATCACCGCAGAGCCAATAGTCGCCCAGCACAGGATAAGAATGGCAATCATTTTCTGACTCTGTTTTTCGTCGCCAGAAAGTTCCTGCTTCGGTTTTGCTGCGGCTTTCCCTTTTGTTTTTGAACCTGCTTTTGGTTTCTTCCGCTTGCCGGTAGTCACATCCTGCACCAACGCTTCGTCTCTTTCGCCTGGTGCATAATATTTTGCGATTCCCTGATTGATTTGAAGCGGCGTCGCAATAACGACTCGCATTGGCTTATTGAATCGAAGCCGAAATTCGTCTTCCAGTTCGTGATCCGGTTCGTCGGTGCAAGCGACCAGAACAACGTCTTCATCAATGAATAAAGGAAGAATCCCATTTCGCTTGACGAGTTTTCGTGGAACTAGATCCAATACCGAATCGTCAGGGTAGACGGTTTCGAGATCGACATAGGAACGCCCCAGTTCTTCTGCCAGCGCCATCGCGGCTTTATCGGGCGAAACGAGCTTCATCTGCACGCAGGCATCGCGTGTGGTTAAACCGCGTTTGTCTGCGAATTCTTCGATCTCTCGAATCTGGCCTTTCTCGATATCTCCCCAGCCGGCAAGCACTCGCAATAGCGGTTTCCTGACGCCTTCTTCTTCCGTGAATTCGCGTCCCAGGCTCTCATCATAGTCTCGTTTTCGTTCTGAATCTGTCAGGCAAAGCATCGCTTTAGCAAGCTCGTTGAGCAGGTCTTGCGATTCCAGCATGTAATCGCCGGTGGCGTACTTTCGAACGACACTATTCAGTTTTTTATAATGCGTACGAATTTTTTCAGGATCGTCTTCGAAATCGACCAAGCGCAGAAGTTGATAATGTGTTGGCGGACGAAGTTCTTCGGGAATGCCGAGCCACTGTTTGTAAACGTCAATTGCCAAGAGGTTCTCTCCGTAGATAAAAAACAGATGAAATGCAGGTTGCCGGATCGCTGGTGAAGCAATC
>JAJRTM010000197.1 GCA_024278285.1 Planctomycetota bacterium | reverse complement strand
GAGAAACATACTCGCGGCGTTGTGACAGGGGCCGATGTCATTACTGATGATCAGGTTGAAGTGATCAATAAAGATATGGTCATTGCAACAATGACGGACGATGTGCCACTTTCTATGGAATTAACAGTAGAAAATGGTCGCGGTTACATTCCGGCAAGTGAGCATTATC
This sequence comes from Planctomycetota bacterium, assembly GCA_024278285.1. Lineage (GTDB taxonomy): Bacteria > Planctomycetota > Planctomycetia > Planctomycetales > Planctomycetaceae > Rubinisphaera. The sequence continues at coordinate 10,565 of JAJRTM010000197.1, read as the reverse complement.
GGGATGAAAACGAAATTGGAGTGATCCCGCTGGATGCACTTTATTCGCCTGTTGAAAGAGTTCGCTTTGCTGTTGAAGAAACTCGTGTGGGACAGCGAACCAACTACGATAAACTTATTTTAGATATCTGGACGAACGGCACGGTCAGCCCGGAAATGGCGTTGATCGAAGCAGCAAAGATTATGCGGAAACACCTCAATCCGTTTATCACCTATCGTGAATCCGGACCTGAGCTTCCACCAGAAGATGGCTTGAACGGAATGGCGGAAGCGACCGGTCATTCGCCAATCGATCTGGAGTTGGAAGAAAAATTGAATCAATCTCTGGCAGAATTGAACCTTTCAGTGCGGGCGACAAACTGCCTGGAATCAGAAGGAATTGTGACTGTACGAGATCTGGTTGGTCGATCAGAAGATCAACTGTTACAAGTTCGTAACTTTGGCGAAACAACATTGGTTGAAGTCAGCGAACGCCTCGTGACCCTTGGGTTGCGAATGGGTATGAAATTGCCCAAGCGTCAAACAACATCTAACTAAACCTTTTCGCTGCTGTTGCGATTGGCAGTTATGATCTTGGTGATATTTTTTTCAGAGTCATTTTTTAGTGAATAAGTAACAAGCATGAGACATCGCGTTCGGGGACGACATCTTGGGCGAACTGCGTCGCATCGCAAAGCCATGTTCCGAAATATGGCTGTGAGCCTGATTAAATCGGTACGACCAGACGAAGACGATCCGCAAGCCCCAAAGGTTGAGGGCAGGATCATTACAACAATTCCGAAAGCGAAAGAGATTCGTCCTTTCGTTGAAAAACTGGTGACGTTGGCTCGTAAATCATTGCCGATCCAGCGAATTGCTAACGACCTGGACACCAATGCAGAAAGAAATTCCGCAGAGTGGAAAACTTGGCGAGAATCTTCTCAATGGAATGAGTGGAACCAGGCGATTGCTCCCGTACTTGCAATGCGTCGAAAAGCATTTGCGATACTCCGAGACAAAGAGGCTGTCGATATTTTGTTTAGCGAACTGGCGGAACAGTTTGAAGAGCGAAATGGTGGTTACACACGGATCATCAAACTGGCAACACGTCGCCTGGGTGATGGTGGACAACAAGCATTGATTGAGTTTGTTGGCGAAGAATCGCGTGATCGTGTCAAAGTTGCCCGTACTGCTCCTGTTGTCACCGATGCTGAGCCAGAAGCTGAGACGACTCCTTCAGAGGAAGAAGAAGTCGCTGAGACGGAAAGTTCAAACGAATCTGCTGAAGCGGAAACAGAAGAAATTGAAGCTTCTTCAGAACCAGAGGACGAAAAAGAGTAGTCTCTGTTCAATGAATTATTAAAAGCACCGGTAATGAATTTACCGATGCTTTTTTACCAGGTGAATTCCGACCGTAGGATGGTGTGCTTGCACCCATCAAATGTGGGTTCCATGCCAGAGAGACTTTGCCATTACTCAAACGCTTTCCATTCATCGCCGTACCATTCAGATGAATCACCCCAATTAACAGGATATTCCTGCATCTGCACATATCGGTGAAACGAAGACCACGGCCAATCCGTTGCTTTCTCAACAAGACCATGTTTGACAGGATTGATATGTATATAATCGGTGCATCGTTTCAGGTCATCTTCATCTCGAATTGTATGCTCAAAGAACCGCCGTTGCCACAGCGCGTGTTCATCTTTTGATTCTCGACTAATTGATCCTTCAGCATCGTTTCCACCTGCCGCCAAATAACTTCTAGTGAATAACGACTTCACTTGCCGCCAACGTGTGGAAAAGTCAGAATCACCTCGCGGCAAAGACCAGATACAGTGTAAATGGTCGGGCAATAAGATAATCGCATCGATTACAAACGGGCGAAATTCTTGCACTCTTTTCAATGCCTCACGTAAAGAACGACGGGCAAGTTTGTTTGTAAGAATGGGGCGGCGTTTGTAGGTGACAACAGTGAAGAAAAAAGTCCCTCCCGGAATGAATGCTCTTCGATAATTCGTCATGAATATTCCATGGAAAGTCAAACGGCACGCGAAGATGGGTGCAAGCACGCCATCCTACGGTGATGGTTTATCTTGCGTTAATTCTGCAAGGCAATTTGCAGCGCTAGCGAGATGTTTCTCGGCATCCTTTATCTGTTTAAGCTGTCCAATGCAAGATAAGTCGAGTAGTCCATTCTTGATACATTCTTTGAAAATTTCTTCCACTTCGGATTTAGAAAAGCTCAAATGCAATTCAATCTCAGAATGATCATTTTGATCAGTCTCCTTAGTGGAACATGACAAAATCCATAAGTCCTTTTTATCGGCTTGAATGGTTTTCAGTTTACCGTTTTTTATATTTTTTGTATGTGACTTTAATGCTTCTCCTTTTTTATTCTTAGCCTTTATCTCGTCGCCATCATAATCAGTTGTCATATGCTGGGAAGTTATATTTGCATACATTTTTTACCAACCCCTTTCAAAATTATGTCAAATGAAAGATAACCGTAGGATGGTGTGCTTGCACCCATCAAATGTGGGTTCCATGAAATTGGAATTGTGCTGTTACTCATTCCGCATCATTCTGATCATATCAAATTTATAATTGGTAACGTTTTCAATAAATTGTCACGTTGAAATTGATTGAACATCAAACGGCACGCGACGATGGGTGCAAGCACGCCATCCGGCATTTGTTAACAATATTATACTGTGACGAGTTTGCCGGTATCGATGGTGTGAACGACGTCGGCGGCTTCGACGGCGTGTTCGTCGTGGGTGACAAGCAGTACGGCTCCGCCGGCGGTGGCGAATTCTTTCATGTGGGCCAAAACCGCATCTGCGTTTTCGCGGTCGAGGTTGCCGGTTGGTTCGTCTGCGAGAAGTAATTTTGGCTCATTCAACAACGCGCGAGCTAACGCCGTTCGTTGTCGTTCGCCGGAACTTAATTGGGCGGGAACGTGGTGCATGCGGTGTTTCAATCCGAATTTTTCCAGCAATTGATGGGCGCGCTGCTCGGTATCTTTCCCTTTTAATGCGACTGCGGGAGCCAGCACATTATCAAGCACATTCAAATAGGGAATGAGATGAAATTGCTGGAAGACAAAGCCGATGTTTTCAGCCCGAAATTTCGCGCGGGCATTGGCGTTCAATTCGTAAGGGTTTTGTCCTTCAATTTGAATACTGCCCGCATCGGGAGCGAGCAAACCGCCTGCCATTAAAAGCAAGGTCGATTTACCACAGCCACTTGGTCCGCGTACTGCTGCGAATTGATTCGCTTCGACGTTCAAAGAGATCTGATCGACCGCGGTCACATCCCCTTTTTTAGAGTGGTATGTTTTGGTCACATTTGATATTTCAAGACGCATCTGTTGCGATTATTCCTCTTGTAAAATGTCTGCGGGGTCTTGCTGGGCAGCTAGCATCGCGGGGATCCAGCTTGCGATACTGGAGAGTAAAACGGCAAGCACGAACGAAATCAGCAACACATCGAGCGAAAAGAGTTGCGATGACGTTTCTGAATTGACCGGCAGTTCACCCCAGGAGATACCGCCATAAAAGCCGATTAAATAACCGATGCCCGCTCCGAGCAAACCGATCAGAATCGCCTTGCCGAGAAAGAGCATTAGAATTTGTGTTGACTGCACGCCGATCGCTCGCAATATGCCGATTTCACTTTTGCGTTGCCTTACATTGCCGAACGTCAAGAAACCGATCCAGATTCCACTACCCAAGATGACCAGTGGCACAAACAGAGCCGAGAATTTCTCCTGCTTCTGCTTCAATTCGGCTCGATTTTCCTCTTCCCGTTTCTTGGCTGCCAAAGCTGCTTTCTTCGCGGTATCACGTGCTTCTGCCCGGGCGAGTGCCTTGGTGCCTCTTTCGATGACCTGTGTTCCCGGTAATATTTTTGTGATCTCTGCCCGAATTTGAGAGATTCGGTCTCCTGCACAATGACATTCGAGCGCCCAGATTCCGTTGATTAAATTTTGCATCTTGAGCATTTCCTGAGCATCGGAAAGATGAACCCAGACGGTGCTGTCATCGACGGTGCCTCGTTCTTTGTTGGTATCGATAATCTCAAACTCTTTCCCCATCAGTTTGACTTTGTCCCCCTTTTTCAGTTTGCGTTGTTGATGAATCTGAAAACCAACAACCATTTTTCCTTTGGGGACTGCATCGAGCATCGGCTTCTTCGGGTTCTTGTGCATGAGCGGGACTTCGCCTCGTGTGCCCATCAGAATAATTTGGATATCCTGTTCGTCCCAGTGAATACTTTTTGAAACCGTGGGGAGCAAATGATTGATCGTCACAATGCGGGATTTTGCCAGGCGATCAACGTATTCTTCCGGCATCGATTTTGAAAGGGTGTTTTTGTTATAAAATTCGTTCAGATCCTGATCTTCCGGCAAGATCAACGCATTGAATCCGAGGCCAATCGTGATTTTGCGCATCGCATCATTCAGCGCTGCTCCCTCTTTTTCAACGAGTTCCTGTTTCTCCGCAAGAATTTTATCGGTGACGATGTCGTTCGCTTTGAGCAGTGTGAACGACCCGACCAAACAGGCAATCGCGACGCTGACAGATACCAGTCCCAGAATAAAATTCAATTTGCGGTGACCAATTTCTCGCCGCATCAATTTCCAAACACTCATTCGATGATCTCTGTTTATATTCTAAGGTTGATCATAATTACCGGCGGCTATCGCCTTGCCGCTTACTTGATTATCATTTGTGGTAAAAAGCGGCAAGGCGCTAGCCGCCGGTAATATGGCAAGGATCTTTCTGGGACATCTGTTTGCCAGGCTGGAAAGCCTAACCTACTGCTCAGTTATTTTTATTCGATAAAAAGGCGAAGCTCAATACCATGACAATCCCGATGCCGACACCTGCTGCAATGATGATGTTACGAATCATTGGCTTCATTTCAGAGGAAAAAACAGACGTTGAATGATTTGCCTCATCTGCGACTTCATTCCCTGCAACCAGAACAGTGGAGCCTTCGGATGAATCTTCGTTGCTCTTTTTATCATTATTCATTTCAGTTGAGCCATCTACGTTGGTCAAGCCGCCAAAACCGGGCAGTGGTGGTAGTTCGCGATCAATTTCTACGAATGGTTGCACGAGTTCATCCCAATCGACAGACGTAATGATATCGATACCGGGGTTTTCCTCTTTGACCTCGCAGGTGCAGGGACCGATCAATTCCTGACACGATTGCCGAATCGTATCGGCGTTGATTCCTCTTCCGATCAGTGCGTACATCACACGACCGCGACCAAAAACGGGAAACGCCATCGGTTCATCGAAATCTCGCAAATCATCTTCGCTCCCCAATAACATTTCGATAAACATCTTTTCCTGCGAATTATCGCGAGACAACCGCAAGGTCGAAAAATGAAGTTTCAACCCTGTTTCATCTGTCGAAACCAATCCTTGTTCGATATCTGCTTCATCAATTTTGGGCAGTTCGAGTTCTTTATGGGCAAGCTGTAAATTGATCTGTAAAATTTTGAGAGCAGCATCGTCTGCTTCTTTGTTTCCAGATTCCAGCAACACCCAAACCGCGGTTTCTCCTTTAAGAAGTAGGCGAGCGATTTCGCGACGAGCCGGGGAATCGAGCAGCCGTTCGGTGTTTTCTTGCGTTAGTTCTCCCGCCCAGACATCGACAGGCTTTCTTGCAATCGTCGGATATTTGACGACCATCCAGGGAAGTGTTTCCGTTTTTTGTGCTTCCCATAATTTGATAGCCTCCTCATCTTTCGGTTTTTCTGAACCGTCGGCTGATAAATCGATCAGCGTCAAGCGAACATTCGCATGCTGTTTCCCCGCGGCACCTTCTTCGGTGAGATCGGTAACGATTTGTTGTTGTTCTTCCGTCAATTTACCTTTGTGGAAAACGATCACTTCGTATTGATCGTTCACCCAACGTTCAAGGGCATAGCGAAACACAGGAACCGAACAGGCCAAGGCGAACGAAGCGATGCAAACGACAGACATTGCGATGAGTGGAATTCTCAATGATTTTTTCATCATGATATTTTCTTCGAGTCATTTTGATAATCGGTAGGTCAGGCTACGCATTCAGTATACACATCCAGAAACTTCAATGTAGTCTTGCCCGCTAATTATTTAAGAATCTCTGCAAGCTCTTAGTAATCGGATAAACAGGTTCTAAATTTTGTTTCCGGTCTCCTCAATCGCGAGCAACTTGCAAAAGTGGAGACCATTCGACAACAATAAGTGACAAACATTAAAACATGGCGATCCCTGAATGCAATGCCCACCCCGCTACAGATATCAGTAGTGAAAACTTTCCAGGAGAAATGAAATGCGGCTTTTTCCAGTTTCCAGCTTTTATCAGTTTAGGAATTCATTTTTCCTCGTTCTGTTCGTTATCTCTCAATTCTCGATCAATCCGGAAAAATCGCATGGGGCAGACTGGCCGACTTATCAGCGTAACAATTCACGGACTGGTTCTACGCTTGAAGGATCGCTGCAAGTTCCATTAACGCCGATCTGGAAGTTGAACGCACCAGCCGCACCGCAACCTGCCAACACCGGGCCGGGCAGTCGGATTATGGAAGGGAAAGATCTGGAAGCTCGCATCACTTATGATGACGTCTTCCATGTCGCCGTCGTTGGGGAGCGTGTTTACTTCGGTTCGTCGGTTGATCATCAATTGCATTGTGTGGATGCAGGCAGCGGTCGTGAAATTTGGAGCTTCTTTGCCGGCGCTGCGATCCGGCTTGCTCCGACAGTTGCCAACGGAAAAGTTTATTTTGGTTCGGATGATGGCTATGCGTATTGTCTAGATGCTACAAAAGGAACACTGATCTGGAAACTTCGCGCAGGTCCGGCTGAAGAATGGATGATCGCTCGCCAGCAAATGATCTCCCGCTGGCCAATCCGAACCGGTATTCTCGTTGAAGAGGGTATCGCTTATTTCGGGGCCGGAATTTTTCCACACGAGAATGTTTATCTTTATGCGGTTGATGCGGAAGATGGCAGCATCATTTGGAAAAACGATCAGATCAGTCAAACTTCTGCCACTCGCGACGATTTGACTCCGCAGGGGTATTGGTTGATCAACGATAAATCGATCATCGTTCCCTCGGGACGAAACTTACCTGTTGCGATTGATCGTAAAACCGGAAAGTTACAATACAAACGGACTTTTAGTTGGAGAAGCACAGCAGGCGGTGTGGTGGGCGGAACTCGGGCGTTGTTGGTTGATGGGCAAATCTTTTCGTTTGGGGCGCATCACATTCTCGCGATGAGCCAAAAAGATGGAAACATCGGCTATGGCTGGCTTGCTGGTCACGAATTTACTGTTGTTGGCGATGCTGCTTATTCAGCCGATGGGAATCGCATTACCGGATTGGATCGAAAAAAATACGCAGCTGCGACGGTTGTCAGGCATAACATTGAAACAAAAATTTATTCAATGAATCGTTCCCTGCGTGGAAAAAAAGGGGAAGCGGCGAAAAAAACCCGCACAGAAATTGCCGAATTGAACAAGAAGAAGAACGCAACAAATGATGAAGGCATCAACTGGAAAATCGATTCGCCTCACCAGGGATCGTTACTTGCGGTCGGAGATCACCTTTTTGCGGGAGGCGAAAATATCCTTGTTGCTTACAACAGAAACGACGGCAAGCAGGTTTGGTCAACCAGTATGGACGGCACCGTTCGGGGGCTCGCGGTTGCCAACGGGCAGTTGTATGCGAGTACGACAACAGGACAGATCGCCTGTTTTGCGAATTCAGGTCAATCGGTTGTTTCGCTTGCTGATAACACAAACGTTTCCCCTTTCCCCCAAGATGATTTAACGGAAAGGTATGAAAAAGCGGCTCAGGATATTCTCAAGCAATTCGGTGCAAAACGTGGTTTCTGCCTGGTTGTCGGGAATGAACAAGGGCGTTTGGCTTACGAATTGGCCAAACGATCTGACTTGCATTTACTGTGTGTCGAGCCGGATGCAAAAAAAGTGGCACAGGCGAGAAAAGTTTTATCTGCTGCAAATTTATATGGCACAAGAATTACCATTCATCAATCAGAGTTATCACAACTGCCTTACTCAAATTATTTTGCGAATTTAATTGTTTCCGATTCGATGTTGATTAAGGGAACGATTCCGGGCGAACCGCACGATGTCGCTCGGCACTTAAAACCGGTGGGAGGAAAAATCATCCTCACAAGCTCGACTGATCAAGCCGTGAAATGGTTGCAGGATACAGGGCTGGATAATCAAAGTTCGCTCAAAACAGAAGGAACATACACCGTATTAACACGCGGGAAACTTCCCGGTGCAGGAAGCTGGTCGCATCAATACGGAGAAGCGGGCAATTCTGCCTGTAGTGACGATCAACTAATTAAAGGGGGGCTCGGCGTTTTATGGTCGGGCGATCCGGGTGAAGAAGCGATGGTGAATCGTCACGAAGGCGCGGTCGGCCCACTTTCGATTAACGGGCGGCTGTTTATTCAAGGGGAAGATACCATTATGGCTTACGATGCCTACAATGGCATGTTCCTTTGGAAACGCTCCAATCCAGAAGCGATTCGTACCGGCGTTTTCTTCAATAACAGTCCTGGGAATCTCGTCGCCAGTGATGACAGTTTGTATTACATGAGCGGCGAAAAAGCATTCCGGCTTGATGCGGCGACCGGTAAAACAATCGCGACTTACGAATTGCCCGAAGGGATGCGGGAGAAACATCAGTGGGGATATATTTCGTATCAGAATGGAATATTGTTCGGTACCGCGACGGTGCGCGAAGTGATCGAACGAAAACTTCGCCGACGTGGTAAAGCCGCTAATGATAACACCGATTCCATTTTTGCGATTGATACAAAAACCGGAAAATTATTGTGGGTCTATCAGGGTAAAAGTATTCAACATCAAACCATTGCAGTCGGTCCGAAACAGGTTTACTTTATCGATTCTTCGATCACGAGTGAGCAACGGGCAGAACTACTTCGGCAGGATAAAACGGAACTGCAATCACTCACCGGTAAAGCACGTGAAATTGCAGAAGACCGTGCGAAAAAAGCAGATCTGCGATTAACGGTTGCGGTGGATATCAAAACCGGGAAAAAAGCGTGGGCAGTTCCGGTTGATGTGACCGATTGCAGCGATATCGGCATCGGCGGCGGGCGGCTCACGTTGATGTATCATAATGACATGCTGCTGCTTTGCGGTGCGAATGCGAACGGTCACTATTGGCAACAATTCATGGCGGGGGAGTTCAGCCGCAGGCGACTGGTCGCACTCTCTGCAAAAGATGGTTACAAAGCCTGGGCGAAAGACGGAAACTATCGCAGTCGCCCGATTATCGTAGGAAATCAGGTTCTTGCTGAACCGTGGTCCTACGATTTAGAAACTGGCGATCAAAAAACGAGAAAACATCCACTCACCGGCAAGCAAGTCCCCTGGAGTATCATGCGATCCGGGCATCATTGCGGGATGATCTCTGCCACGCAAAATATGCTTCTGTTTCGATCCGGGTTCACCGGTTTTTACGACCTGGAAAAAGATTCTGGAACGCAACATTTTGCAGGACACCGCACCGGCTGTTGGATTAACTCCATTGCAGCAAACGGGTTAGTAATGATCCCCGAATCATCCGCAGGCTGTGTTTGTTTGTTTTCGATCTCATCAACGATTGTTCTGGAACCACGTGAACCACGTAATAACTGGTCGATTATCAGTTCGGTTGGCAAGGTTTCTCCCGTACAAAAAATGGCGTTGAATCTGGGTGCGCCCGGCGACCGTGTCAGTTCGAATGGAACAGTCTGGCTCAGCTATCCCCGCCCACGACCGAGCCGGGCAACCAGCCTCGATCTGCCTTTGAATATCAAATTGAAATTCCAATCTCAGGGCAAATATAATACCGTCAACACCAGAGCCAACCCGATGAAAGGGACCGATTCTGACTGGCTGTACACATCGCAGGCACTTGGCTTTTCCCGCTGTGAACTTCCACTGATTGGCAAAGGAGAAAAACCAGGCGTTTATAACTTGCGTCTACATTTTGCAGAACTCGACAGCAACGTTACCAAAGCAGGCCAGCGAGTTTTCGATGTGTCGATTCAGGGGAAAAAAGTTCTTACCGGCATCGATATTTTTGCACAATCTGGCGGCTTGCATACAGCGCTGATTGAGGAAATCAATGATGTTTCAGTAACTGACAACCTGATCATCGAATTAACATCACAATCCAGCGGCAATAGCAAATCACTCCCTGCGGTATTAAGCGCGATTGAAGTTATTCGAGTCTCTGCTGAATAATAGATCGTAATAGGACGCACATCATTTCCTTTAAGACTAAATGTGGTTTATACTTCATGCAGTCGCTGTGAATTCGTTGAGCGGCGAGCCATGGTGTGTGATAATGCACGCTGCCTATTGCTGAATTCTTCGTAACTATTCAGCGGGAGGGTGGTTGGACTGGTAAATAACCCGGAAGATGGGAGAGATGAGGGATTTTTGTACTGAGCAACTGTTGCGCGAAATAACACTTTCGTGTGCCACGGCTCTGTGAGCCGTGCTGCGTTAGAGATGGAATTATCCCAAAACAAAGCT
>JAJRTM010000196.1 GCA_024278285.1 Planctomycetota bacterium | reverse complement strand
GGCCATGGAACTCGCAATTCGCCACAATCATCACTTTCACGTCCTGCATGTTTCGACAGCTCAGGAGTGTGATTTACTTCGAGAGTATCAACAACAAGTCAGCGATCCTGCCAAGCGGGTCATTTCTGCAGAAGCCTGTCCGCATCATCTGCTCTTCAATATTAATGACTACCAGCGGCTTGGTTCTTTGGTGCAAATGAATCCTTCGATCAAAACGAAAGAAGATAACGAGCGACTTTGGCAGGCATTGCAACTGGGAGAGATTCAAGTGATCGCGACTGATCACGCTCCGCATACTCTGGAAGAAAAGGGCCAGCCGTATCCTCAATCACCTTCGGGGCTGCCAGCGGTGGAAAATTCACTCGCTTTGATGTTGAATGCGGTTAATCAGGGACGTTTAACACTTGAGAGAATGGTTGAATGTATGTGCGAAGCTCCCGCGGATATCTGGAAGATTGTCAACAAAGGAAAAATCGAAGAAGGGTACGATGCAGATCTGGTACTGGTGGATATGAATCTGGAGAAAACGATCCTGAATAAAAATCAACGAGCCAAAGCCGGCTGGAGTCCCTGGCACGGCGTTTCACTTACCGGCTGGCCTGTAAAAACATGGTGCAACGGAGCAGTTGTCTATGATGGAAAGCAGGTGAATGATACTCACCGCGGACAAGAGGTTAAGTTTGATCATTCCACGTAATTCCGGTAAGGTGTGAAGCGAACAGGAACGTAAGCATCGCTCAAACCAAAATTGTCGTTTCTTCTTTGTGCTTCGTAGGATGGCGTGCTTGCACCCATCTTCGCGTGCCGAGTTGCGTTCAATGAATAAAATGAGTTGTATCTGTTATTATCCTGCCATTGATTCACCGACAGTAGTTTTATAGAAGTTCCCAGAAGTAGAAACCGTATTTGATGGGTGCAAGCACGCCATCCTACGGTCGAAAATACGACAGTGATTATTATGCCAATGCTAAGCTGAGTCATGCCCAGCCTGCTACTAACGTCTTGTCGAGCATCCAGCGTACTTTTTCATGAGTTGAATTTTTTTACGTGTCAGCTAATCAGTCAGAGAGTAATTTGAAAACAGTAAACACTCCCTTCGGTAATACCGATGCGAAACGGTTGGTAACTGCGCAATCCATCGAATTATTCTCTACTTCGCAGCCTCTTGTTCTGGCCAGTGGCGAAAAGCTGGGGCCGATTCAGGTTGCTTACGAAACTTACGGAACGCTTTCGGCTGAAAAAGATAATACGATTTTCATCTGCCATGCGCTTACCGGCGATGCTCATGCAGCCGGGAAGTATACGCTGGAAGATAGTAAAGCTGGCTGGTGGGATGAATTTATCGGTCCGGGACGCGGCATCGATACCGACAAGTATTTTGCCATTTGTGCAAATGTGCTGGGGGGGTGCACCGGGACAACTGGACCGACAAGCATTTCGCCACAGACTGGCAAGCGTTACGGTTTGAATTTTCCGTTTATCACCATCGAAGATATGGTACAGGTGCATCGCGCGTTGATGGCACATCTGGGGATTGAAAAACTCGCTGCGGTTATCGGAGGTTCACTCGGCGGGATGCAGGTTCTTGAATGGGTGGCGCAGGCTCCCGACGATCTTCAAAATGCAATTGTTCTTGCTTCTGCGGCTCAGTTATCTGCCCAGGGGATTGCCTTCAACACCGTAGGACGCAGAGCCATTTACGCAGACCCCAATTTCAAAGATGGGGAATACCATCAGAATGGTGAAGTTCCCAAATATGGATTAGCACTGGCTCGGATGATCGCGCACATTACATATCTTTCGGAATCATCGATCGAAATGAAATTTGGCAGGAAGTTGCAGGATGAAAGTGATGAATTTGCTTTTGAATTGCAGCAGGAAACCGAATTTCAAATTGAAAGCTATTTGCATTATCAGGGAAATCGATTTGTTGAGCGGTTCGATGCCAACAGTTATTTGTACCTGACGCGCGCGATGGACTACTTCGATTTAGCGGCCCGTTATGATGGGCTCGCAACTGCGTTGAAGAAGACCTCTGCTCGTTTCCTGATCGCTTCTTACACGACCGACTGGCTTTTCGCCAGTGCGCAGTCTCGGGAACTTGTTTCAACATTAATTTCCATTGAAAAGCATGTCAGCTTTTGCGAATTGGAAAGCCCGTTCGGTCACGATGCGTTCCTGCTGGAAATTGATCAACTGACACAAATTGTTCGTGCGTTTCTTCAAGTTGAAGATTAACCCAGATTATGCACGAGCAAACTGCCATCCCCCGGCTCTCTACCAATCCATGCTTGTTGATATGGGGAGGCAAATGAACTTACTCGCTGGACAGGCGCAAAATACGATGTCATACTGTCTGCTCAATCTCTTGATTGAGAGGTCTTTTTTAGTTCAACAAAACATGAGGATGTACAGATGAGTGTTACAGTAGGAATTAATGGGTTTGGCAGAATTGGTCGGCTTGTATTTAGAGCCTCTCTAAATCGCGATGATATCGATGTAGTTGGAGTCAATGATCCGTTTCTTGATGCCGAGTACATGGCTTACCTGCTGAAATACGATTCTGTTCATGGCACGCTTCCCGATTCAACAACAATCGAAGCTGACGGAAACTGCCTGATTGTAAATGGCAAAAAGATTGCAGTTTCTGCCGAGCGGTCTCCTGCTGATATCGGCTGGGGAACTTGCGGTGCAGAGTATGTTGTTGAATCAACCGGTGTCTTCCTGACAAAAGAAACAGCACAGGGACACATCGATGGCGGTGCCAAGCGGGTTGTCATGTCGGCCCCTTCCAAAGACGATACACCGATGTTTGTCATGGGCGTCAACAATGAAAAATACAGTGCTGATATGACGTTTGTTTCAAACGCCTCTTGCACAACGAACTGCCTGGCACCGTTAGCCAAAGTTCTTCACGATAATTTTGGAATCGTCGAAGGGTTGATGACGACAGTTCACGCGATGACGGCAACACAAAAAGTTGCAGACGGACCATCTGGCAAAAACTGGAGAGATGGACGAGCCGCTTCTGCGAATATTATTCCAGCCAGCACCGGTGCAGCCAAAGCGGTTGGAAAAGTAATTCCAGAATTAAACGGCAAACTGACCGGCATGGCGTTTCGCGTTCCTGTCACGAATGTTTCTGTTGTCGATTTAACCTGCCGACTTGAAAAAGAAGCCTCCTACGACGACATCAAAGCGGCAATGAAAGCAGCCTCTGAAGGAGCAATGAAAGGCGTCCTCAAATACACCGAAGACGCTGTTGTCTCTTCCGATTTTATCGGGGAATCTTGCACAAGCATTTTCGATGCCGGTGCGGGGATCTCGCTCAGTCCGCAATTCGCCAAGCTCATTTCCTGGTACGACAACGAATGGGGCTACTCCAGCAAAGTTCTCGATCTGATCAAACATATGTCAGGCGTGAATTAGTCCAGCGACTTTTTCAAAACTGAATAGTTCCACTGAATCTTTACAACCCCGGCACTTATATTTAAGTGCCGGGGTTTTTGTTTGACTCAATAACGTAAGTTGTTAATAAGGATCGCTCGAACAATAACTGTCGTATCCTTGATGTTCCATTTTCTTGGTGAAAGAGGCCTTTGGCCAAAAAAAGGGGGAGGGTCTGCTGTGCGGACCAATTGTGGCTGAAGTATCCGGCTAGCTCTTTACAATTCCATTCTGCACGGTATTATGTTCAGTGGAAGTATGAATCATGAGGCAACGATGCCCCCACATCAATTCCCAATTTGCACAAATATGATACCTCGTAGGCGTCATATTCAACATCATGCAGGTCAATAACAAGTTATGCTGCAGCAATAGAATCCAACTATGGTGGTTCACAAACTAAATGCCTGACCAAGCCGCACAGAAGACGGATGCAGACAAGGGCGACAAACCAGTCACTGCCTCTCGCCAGCCGTCACCACCTTTGATCTTTATCAGCCATGACAGCCGGGACGCTGAACTCGCCGAGGCATTTGCCAAGCTGTTGAGCAGCGTGAGTTGCGGAATGCTCAAATCCTTTCGGTCGTCCGACAAGAAAGGTTCTCAGGGGATTGAGTACGGACTCGAATGGTATCCTGAATTGATGGGCAAGCTTGGGGATTCAACAGCCGTTTTGTGTCTCCTTACTGAACGCAGTATTAACCGCCCGTGGATTCTCTACGAAGCCGGCGTCGCCAAGGGGAAACTTGATACACCCGTCTATGGTATCGCATTGGGGATATCCCTCAGCAAGGCTAACACTGGCCCATTTGCTCAATTCCAGAATTGTGACGATGACACTGAGTCACTTACGAATCTCGTGATGCAACTCTTATCGCGGATCCCGAATTCGGCCCCCGATTCCGACGCGGTGATAATGCAGGTTGATGCGTTCACGGTCAAAAAGGAGCAAGTGCTCACAAATCTTGGGCAAGCAGATGAAGATGATGATACTGCATCACCTGATGCTTCAGTGGCGAGGCTTTTTGAAGAAGTAAAACTCATGTTTCAAGACTTGCCCGCAAAAGTCGAAGGACGCATTGCTGATAGAGTCGATCCCGCACGCACTCGGCGAAAACGTCGATTCCATCCGAAAATGTTCGACGAGTTCCTCATGATGTCGGACGAGGCTGACGCACCAATCGGCCTTCTTATGATGCTGTCGTTTTACCGTGAAGAAATGCCGTGGCTATATGATCTTGGCAAGACACTCTATGATGCGATACAAGTTGGCAATGAAAAGAAAACGATGGCAGCGCTGCATCAATTGCAGTCCACGCTAAAAATGGCGCGCCACCATCCACTCATGGAAGACATGATGTCAAGTAAGGAGGGCCATATTCTCCTTATGGAACTTCCGCGTATGCTTGAACACTACGTCGAACGCTTCCAAATGCACCGAAGTTCGCGCCGGTCTGGAAGCTCGAAAGAAAGCAGCTAACAAATGCGCTAACCGGAGCGGCGAATCCGGCGGAATCTGAAATCAACGCGTATCGTCGCCGCCCGGTTACGCTAGACGTTATTCCCACATCCATAAAATTTGCAGATTTCTCCATAGCCAATAGGCTGTGGGGCTTGTCCCACTTTGCGGTTGTCCTCTGCCCGCGGGAAATGAGTGTGACTCGCGAGTCGGTTGACTGGGGTGGCTTACTTTCTGGCACATGGGATTTTTCATACTTCCTGCCGGAAGTACAAATGGGTTGCGTAGCAACAAGACGTTCGCGCCATGTGGGTTGCATCATTATTGGAAGTTCAAAAGAAATTGAAAGCACATGGCGCATTCATCTTGTGCCTCACGGCACCCAACCACTAAAAGCGGTCGGGCTACCCGCTAACAAAAAAATGCACCGGAGCCGCGAATCCGGGCGTATTCAAATGGGAAATCACTCGTCGCGGCCCGGTGATTTTAGACGTTATCCGACTTACGTGTCGCATGAATCAGTACGCCAATCTCATCGCAGCGATCGCAGAACAGACCGGCGGTGAATTTCGCCCGGCGTCTGCGGAAGACCTCGCTTCATTGCGTGAACTCGGATTGCCCCAATCCGTCCTTGACTTTTTCGCAAAATACGAGCCCACGGATTGTATCGAGGGTGCGGAACGTCTCTGGCCTATCGAAGAGATTCTCAACGAGAACAGCAAGCTTGTGCCCGGATGCAATATCGTACAACATGGTTACGTTGTTTTTTCAACAACCGGTTGCGGCGACACCTATTGCTTCGACCTCAACAAACTATCATCCGAAGGTGACCCGAGAATCGTGTTCATGTCACATGAAGAAGATTACGAATCTATGACGCCTGAAAGCATCCATGCGATGGCTTGCGAAGTCGCCCCAGATCTCAGAGGGTTCTTGGACTTGTTTGTACGTGATGAACTGGACACAGAGTGATTCCGTTTTGCAGATGACGAGCCGAACCCGTCGGATAACAAAACGGTGCACACGGAGTTGCGGGCGCCGCGTTTTCTGAATTCCAAGTCACTGGCCGCGGCCCGGTGACCTCAAACGTTATCCGCTTCAGAATGGAAGGGCAGTACAATTCGTTCCATGCTGCACCTAGTTGCGACTTTGTTTCTCTTGGCTTGCGTCTCCTGTACTTCAGAGAGTGACCGCCCTGCTTCGAGCAACTCGCACGCTGTGACCAACGCCGCTGTCGAGCCTGCTACTCAAACTATGGAGCCGGACGAGTCCCCGATTGCGCTTCCAAGAAATGAAGAAGTGGTTCAGAAATCGGACTTGATTGGCAAGCGGTTTCGTTCTTCGCAAACCCGGGAAGTTGGACTCGGAGAGGACGGTGTAGTCGGTGGCCATTGGTACCTGCTCTTTGAAGAGCAACGGGTCAGGTGGGATTTTTCGGATGTCCGCGAATCAGGTAGCTACACTGTTGATGCCAGCGGTTCGTTGATTGTAAACCTTGGATCATTTGGAGGCGGCACTTCTGTAGAAGCCTACTTCCACAAATCGACCGGTCGGCTGCTGTGGAACGGGCTGTGGTATGATTCCTTGCCGGATGACGATGGTTCCGAATAGCGGATAATAACATGTTATGCCTGTCGATCCACGACATGTTGTAACATCACATTGAACGATAGTCCCGCTCACACAAGTTCTCTCATGACGAAACGCGACAAGGCTTCGGCTGTTATCACTTCAATCACATAGGGTCCATTCGCATGGTTCTACACCCGCGACACCGACCTTCTTCGCGCAGTGGTGTGTCCGATTCTCGCTGTTGTTTCATATGTTGTTGGTTTAGCAACTTACGGGACTACCGAGAATCTGAACGGAGAAATTTCCAGCAACCTGATACTCATCTCTATAATACTTCTACTTTTGTTGTGGCTGTGGCCCATAATCACTTTCGCGCGGCGAACAGCCGATTGGTTTGAGGCATTGCCTGAACTAGCTCCGCTCAGTCTCTCTGTCTACACTACGTGTGCAATCGCAATTTGGGCGTTCATACTCTTACTGGCTCCGGTATTAGTCTATTTCTCTCGTTAAACCCCAAATTCGCAGTATTGGTTGGTTTGATACCAGCTTTTGCATTTTTTGTCCTCTCTTTTCTGTACTTGACCGGTAGTGTTTGTTCCTTCACAGCGTGCTTTGGGCAAAGCGTTTACTTGTGGCTCAACTACAAATTTTACCCGTTAGATGTGAAACGACTCTCGCAAAAAGCTGCTTGTTTATGCTATACTCGACTACCATCGCACACACGGAGTCAAGCATGAATACCACTCTCGAAGCAGCTATCAGTCGAATTGCAGCGTTACCAGATGACGAGCAGGAACGTTTTGCCAATTGGCTCGTGGCAGAACTCGACGACGAAAATCGCTGGCAATCGCGTTTCAGTGACACGGTTCCCATCATACAGCAAATGGCTGACGACGCCTTGGCTGAAGACGAACGCGGCGAAACCGAGCCGATGTTTGAGACAGACAGTTGAAAAGTCGCACAAGCAAGGAATTCCGAAATCTGCTCGTAAAGCTACCTACAAATGTACAACTCGCAGCAGATTCTTCGTACACATTGTTCCAAGGTAATCCGTCACATCCTTCATTACACTTTAAACCACTTCAAGGATTGTCGGATGTGTACTCGGTGAGAATTTCACTTGGATACCGCGCGCTTGGTCGAGTGGCTGGTGATGGTATCATTTGGTTTTGGATTGGATCGCATGCCGACTATGATCGAATCGTAGCTGGCAAGTGAGGCATAACAAATCGCTGAACCTGAAACCGACCCATACAGCGATTTCCAACAATTCAAAGCGAACCACAGGGTCTGTTCAGGTTAGCTAAGCGTTCGATGACAATAATGCGAAGACCGTCTATGAAAACTATACTGCAAACGGCATCACTTATCTTTCTGCTAAGCTGGAATGGGGCTGTGCGTGGTAGCGAGACCACAGTCCATGATGCAAAAACATTACGAAGCGAGCTGCAACGTGCTCAGCCTGGTGATGTGATCTTGCTTGCCCCGGGGAACTACGGCAATGGCATATGGATCGAGAAAATTTACGGAACGAAGAAGAACCCCATACTCATCACGGGAACGGACATTCGGAATCCGCCGGTGTTTGCCGGCGGAAAGACAGCGATACTTCTGTCTAATTGCAACTACATCATACTGCGTAATATGCGGATATCCGGCTCTAGTGCAAATGGCATCAATGCTTCCGATGGGGGCAGTTTCGAATCGCCATCAAAGGGGCTGGTATTCAACAACATCACGTTTGAAGATATCGGTCCCACCGGTAATCGGGATGCCTTGAAGCTATCAGGCCTGAATGACTTTGTGGTCACCAACTGTAGATTTTCCGGCTGGGGCGGATCAGCAATTGATATGGTAGGGTGTCACGATGGTGTCATTGAAAAGTGCAAATTTATCGGAAGGAATGGGTTTTCCCAGACCACTGGGGTTCAGGCCAAAGGCGGTAGCGAGAACATCCTTATTAAGCGAAACTTTTTCAAGAATGCCGGATCCCGTGCGGTCAATATTGGTGGTAGCACGGGGCTGGAGTTCTTTCGTCCCAAACTGAGGAACTATGAAGCGAAGAGCATCAAGGTCGTGGGGAATCATTTCATTGGCAGCGAGGCTCCAATCGCTTATGTGACTTCGACCGATTGCGTAGTTCGCCTGAATACTATAATCGCCCCCGAAAAATGGGTTATTCGCATCCTGCAGGAACAACCCGGTGACAGATTCATGCCGTGCCAAAAAGGGGTATTCGAGCGCAATCTCATCGTTTATAACAATCGTCTGAGGGAATTTGTCAATGTTGGAGCGAACACTAAGCCGGAGACTTTTCATTTTCAGAGCAACGCTTGGTTTTGTACCGATGGAGAGCGCCTTCCCTCGCTACCTTCGAAAGAGAGCGAAGGGATCTATCAGATTGATCCTGAACTCGTGAATGCTGAGACTCCTGACTTGAAGATGCGATCAAAGAACCCACGCTTGCGCGATCTCGGTGCTCATGCCCTTGGAAACAAAGACCGCTGACATGGGCACCAGTACCCGGTTCATCGAACAAATCGGCACACACGGAGCCGCGGGCCGCGCGGCTTTTTGAAATCAATGTCGTTCGCCGCGGCCCGGTGACCTCAAACGTTATTTCCACATCCATAAAATTTGCAGACTTCTCCATAGCCAATAGGCTGGGGACTCGTCCCACTTTGCGGTTGTTCCCTGCCCGCGGAAAATGAGTGTGACTTGCGAGTCGGTTGACTGGGGTGGCTTAGCCGGGTAGGGTACGCTGTGCGTACCACAATTGAAGGGTTATGAATGCTATAATAGCTATGTCCCATTTGATTGTGAACCACAATTGGTGTGCACAGCACACCCTACCCGCTGCACGCGAGGCCGAGGATGCAGCCATTTCTATCTTAACTGATTCAGCTTTTTTCGCAGTTCTTCAGCAGATATTTGCGAGCAATAAAACTTTTTCAGGCGGGCCGTTTCGCCTGATCTCAATAGAAGTTGACTTTTTTTGACACGAATCGCTTTCGTCAATAGTTTCAATACTTCCTTGTTCGCTTTTCCCTTTTCTGCAATTTGGGTCACGCTGATCTTCAATGCTCCCTGATAATTGCCCCCCGCATGATTTCTTTTTGCACCAGCAGTTACCTTGATCATAAAATGGCATCCATTTCCATCAGATTCGATGCTCCACTGTTCATCAGGGTTATCTTTCATCCGGTGCTTCTTTCATGAACGTTCACTTGTTGCTAAAGTGTAGCTTCATGAGCGAAATCAACAACAGAGCCTATTCGAAATTTTATTGGAAAGCAGATGCCAGAATACATCCGTAGTCATGAATTGATTCTTCCTGAACAATCGTTTGTGATTCTGATCGACGTTCAGGAAAAGTTACTCGCTGCCATTCCGGAAGCAGAAAGTCTGCTTCATTCAATTGGTCAATTGTTAGAAGGAGCCAGATTGTTTGGTGTCCCGATTTCAGGAACCGAACAGTATCCGCAAGGATTAGGGAAGACCGTTTCTCCTGTTTGCGATTATCTGGAGAACCCGCCGGAAAAAAAGCGATTCAGTTGTGCAGAATCGTTGCAGTTGCCTGGTGCAGGAGAGCGGGAAGATGGCAGGTTTCGAGCTGTTCTTATTGGAATTGAAGCACATGTTTGTGTCCAGCAGACGGCGTTGGATTTGCAGGCAATCGGGTACGAAGTCGTGATTCCTGTTGATGCCGTTCGCAGCCGTCACAAATTAGATTACAAAACTGCGATTCGCCGGCTGGAAAATTCTGGCGCAACATTAACAACCGTCGAATCACTTTTATTTGAATGGTGTGGCACCGCCGATGATCCAAATTTCAAAGCGATCAGTAAAATGATCACAGGCAAAAATAGTAAAACTTAAAATTCGATAGTAATTATTTGCTCGATGCAAACTCCCTGGTGATCGCCTTTAAAGTGGTGTTAAAAAAATCAGCATGTCCTCGTTTTCTATAAAATCAACCCCAGTACTAAAACACGTTGAATCATTATTTACCATCAGCCGTCGGTGTGATGAGTTGCCTCTTTATCGTTTTGAGGGCATTGGTTTTCTCCCACGCTCTCACCCGAATTCGAGCTTGATCGAAAATGCGTTCGTAATTGCCCTTAAGCAATAGTTGTTGAGCCTTGGGCGTCAATTTCTCGAACAAAGGGGCGTATATGTTGTAAGATTCCAGATATTGTTTCTGAGATTTGGGAGCCACGGCATCGGTTCCAAATAGAAATCGCTGCGGATAACGATTAATCAGATTGGCAGTTGCCTGAACGGATTCAGGCGATGCCAGGAGATACTTGGCCGTTTCATCCCACGAAATATCAAAGTAGACATGTTTTGCATTGGGGTTGCTCAAAACACGTTCCACCATGGCAAGTTGATTTTCAACCGGTCGAACCACACGCCCCAAACCAACATGTGCCCAAATGATTGTTGTCTTGGGGTGCCGTAAGAATAATTCTTTCAGTTTTGCAACCAGGTAAGGGTCTTGGTTTGGTTGTGGAAAAGGCATATCGATATCGCAATGAAAGACAACGGGAAGACCAACTTCGCCTGCAAATTCGAAGATGCGTTCCAATGCTTTGTTTTCAACAGTTGCTACCTCACCTGCTATTTTTGAAGAAACAAATTCCTTATGGATTGAGAATTCTCCAATGCCCGAAAATACTCCAGGAAAGATCGTCAACACACGTCGGATATGATCGGCTGCATACATGTCAGTTGGATTGAAGCCTGTGATCATGGGATCAAAGCGCAGTTGATCCGCGGGTGTTAACGATTGGTAAGCCATCGCGATGTGTGCATCGGTAAATGAGTAATAGTAGAGAGGAGCATCTGTTTGTGTGTAGTAAGTCGGTGCAAAATCACCAGTGCTTGCGTGCATCCATTGCTGCTGTAAAGGGATGCCGCACAACATCGACCGTCCCACTTTTTTGCCCATAATTTTCAGGAAATCTTGTATATCTGTCCCTTCTTGAACGTAATTGGTCAAGTGAAAATGTGCATCATGAAATTGATATATGTCTGGTCTAGTATTTTCTTCTTGCCCCAACATCGTAGACGAAATAAAAGTTGCAGCTAGTAACGGTATCACGAACCACTTCGAAGTTGTGTGCGAAAAAATACGATTGAAATTCATAGCTTGTACGTTCCTGATAATTAGTCTTCTTACGACAACAATGATGCGCCAATAAACGCAGACTTCGTCCTGATGCGTTCATTATTACTGGAGATGGCTTCGCTGTGCAAGTATTACAGGGAGGGGGCAAAGGGTGAATACACATCTGTAATGACAGCGTGAGGTGCCTATCCACCGACATTATTGAACAGAGGTGTTGCCAGGAAGGCTTGGATAATCGCCGCGTTGGCGATGTCGAGAAAGAATGCGCCCACGAGTGGCACGATCAAGAACGCCTTCTGCGATGCTCCGAATTTCTCGGTAACAGCGTGCATATTGGCAATGCCGACTGGTGTTGCTCCCAGGCCCAGCCCCGAGAAGCCAGCGGCGATGACGGCTGCATCGTAGTCTCGCCCCATCGCTGGAAAAACAACATACATAGCGAATAAAGCCATCACAACAATTTGTACAAACACAATCATCATCAAAGGGCCGAATGCACCGCCAAGGCTCCACAGTTGTAGGCTCATCAGACTCATTGCCAGGAATAGTTGCAGGCTGATATCACTACAGAGACTGATCGAAGGTTTATGTATTTCAATCTTGAAGAAGTCGAGACTGTTCGTGAGTACAATTCCCACAAACATTGCTGTTAGGAATCCAGGTAACGGCATCTCTGAGCGTTGGCTATACCATTCATTGACAGCAGCCCCCGCGGCGATGCAAATAGCAAGAACAAGAATCGAATCCAACATTCCGTTGAGTGTCACCGGGACGGTTCCATTCGTCTCTTCAGGCCCCGGGAGAAACGATTGTTTTTTAACTTCACCTGAAAGGTTATGCTTTGATGTAAGACGTCGTGCAATTGGTCCGCCTATGACACCACCGGCAATCAAGCCTAGTGTTGCACAAGCCAATCCCAATTCTAATGCTCCGGGAAGGCCTTGATCCGCAGCTAATTGACCGTAGGAAATTGCAGAACCGTGTCCACCTGCGAATGCGATACTGCCGGCAAGCAGTCCGTAGGCAGGGGGGGCTCCGAAAGAAATCGCAACAGCAACACCAGCAATGTCCTGCAGAATTAAGAATCCGATAGAACAGATCACCAAAATCGCCAAAGCCTTTCCGCCATCGAGGAGTGTTCTAATTTTTGCCGACAATCCGATTGTGCTGAAGAAAACAAGTAACAGCGAGTCTCGTGGAGTCAGGTCAAATTCAATCTGTCGATTGGTCGTAAAAAAAATGATTGCTGTCACTATACTGCATAGCAAACCACCACTAACAGCTTCCGGGATATTGAAATTTCGTAAGAGCGAGATACGACGGGTCAAGAATCGACCAGTATAGAGTACGACAACAGCCACGATGATTGTCCATGTAGCATTGACATGGACGGTAATTGGATCAAACATACGAAAACCAATCTTAAGTATTATTGCAGGACGTACCAAAGGCTGCTGAGGAGTATACGAAGCGTTTGGCTCTAATATCAAGGTGCAACCGATAAACCATCACTGTGAGTGATGCGAAGACTGATTCGCTGAAAGTATAGCGTGTCATCCCCTCAAAATTCCTCGTTCAGTTTGTTACAAACGCACCGCTCCTGAACAACTTCAACAGGTTGTGAGTGGCACAAACGAGTTTCCATTCCCCCTTCATCTTTTCAAGGCCCCGCAGGAGGAATTGACGGAAGTCCTGACAATGTTTGATCTGACCGAACACCGATTCGATGATCGCCTTGCGACGAGCATGCTTCTTGCGTCCTTTCTTTGTCCGAAGCCAAAACCGGCCGCTGCACCGCCCAGTCCACCATCTACACCGCCAACATTGCCGCCGGTTTAATGCTCCACCAGTTCAGCCGCTGGCTACGCAAGATTCCCGTCGTGCAGGGAGTTTTTGACAAAAATGAGGTTATTTGATAGACTTCTTGCCAAGAATATCTATTTACTAATTGCATCGATACGGATGATTGATGAAGCGGGTAGAACCCGTGGAAAGTTTCAAGGATGAAGCCTTTTTTGCGGAACACGCTTAGCCTCCACTTGTTATTTTTCATCTCGGGCGCGACCGGGCTTATTTGTGAAGTGGTGTGGACTCGCTGGTTGACGGGGGTGCTTGGAAACGCCTCGGCAGCAACAGCTATTGTGTTGGCTGTATTCATGGGGGGCCTGGGAGCGGGGAGTTGGCTTTCGGCAAGATTAGCTGATCGCATCAGGCAACCGGTCAGGCTTTATGCGTTTGTTGAACTGGGTGTTGCGGCGTTGGTGATGCTTCCGTTTTGGGGGACACTGGTAACCGAACCGCTGTTTGTAAGTTTGGCGGGTTGGCTGGGACCGAATTCCGCATGGCTACATGTTTTGCGTGTTGCAACTGCAGTTCTGGCCGTTGGTCCGCCAACTTTACTGATGGGATTAAGTCTGCCACTTGTTGTCAAAGCGATGAGCAGTTCTGATTCCGTTGTCGGTAGAAGCACGGCTTCAGCATACGCTGCCAACAGTCTGGGAGGCATGGTCGGAACGGTTTTGGCTGGCTTTGTACTGGTTGAAGCATTTGGCTTGACCGGCACGGCTTTGATTGCGGGGGCTTTATCCTTTGGTGTTGCTTTTTTTGCGTTCTGGCTCAATCGCTCTGGTTTGAATGCTGATCAGTCCAATTATACAGATGCCGGTGCCGGTGGCGGTGACGGCGGCGGCAGACGGCGAATAAAAAAGAAAACTGGAAAGTCCGGTATCGCACAGGACAACTCGCCCCCCCTTGTTGCTCCTCGTGCTGCACCAGTCTGGATTTTATCTGCTGCTGCTGTTTCAGGATTTTGTGCATTGGGCTACGAAACAATCTGGTCGAGAATTTTGTCGGTATTGACACTTAACACAACGTACGCATTCAGTTTAATGCTGGCAGTTCTACTGTTTGGATTGAGCCTGGGAAGCTGGCTGATGAGTGGTCGGATCGACCGGTTGCGTGATCCCGCAAAATGGTTTGTGTCGTTACAGATTCTGCTTTCAGTCTATGCGTTGTCGAGTCTGTTGTGGGCAGCTTCACTTGTTGATGCGGCAAACTATTTTGTTTCCGGCGACTCAGACGCCTGGGTTTCTCTCTGGTTCGGCAGGCCGCTGGTCATGGCTGTTTGTTTGCTCCTGCTCCCCTCGGTATTGATGGGAGCCTCGCTGCCAATCGCCTGTAAAATTTATGCGGCCGTTACTGGTGGCATTGGGCAGCCTGTTGGTCGTGTTTATGCAGCAAATACGTTCGGCTCGGTAGCGGGCGCTCTGGTTGTTGGTCTGGTCGTTATTCCTTTATCAGGCAGTTGGTGGGCCACGGTCTTTTGTGCTTTGTTTGGAGTAACAGCAGCAGCAGGTATTTCGTGGTATTACACGGAACTCAATCGCCGGGTTCTGTTCACGACTGGATCAGCAGCGACAGGCTTGGTCGCTTTGATGCTGGGATCGATTTATGGCAACACTTTCAGTACAGGCCGCGGTCTGGATCCGCATGACAAAACACTCTTGAGAAGTGAAGACGAATACGGTTTGGTCGAAGTGGTCGAAGATCAGCGACTGGGCACGCGATGGATGCTGACCAATCGTCTGCATTGGGAAGGTTCGACACTCCCTCGTGCTGTTGCAGAGCAGCGCAAACAGGGATTACTCCCTTTGGTATTACACAAGTCGCCGCGACGTGTTTCAGAAATTGGTGTGGGGACAGGGATTAAACTGAGTGCTTTGGATATCCCTGCTGTCAAAGAAGCAATTGCGGTGGAAATTTCACCGGGAGTGATCGAAGCGAGCCGGCTTTTTGCAGACTACAATCACAATGTGACTGCCGGTCATTCGAAAGTAAAAATTATCTGCGGAGATGGTCGAAATTATGTCGCAGTCACACCTGAGAAATTTGACGTGATCGTCAACGGATTGCTGACTCCGTACCGGGCAGGTGTTTCACGACTCTACACGATTGAACATTTTCGCAACTGCCGGGCCAGGTTGGAAGATGATGGCATGTTTGTCGTCTGGATTGCGATACGCCAAATTGCACCAGATGACTTGAAGGTCATTTCACGAACACTGTTAGAAGTTTTCCCGCATACAACATTGTGGCTCGATGGATACTACGCCGCTTTGGTTTCTACTAAAACACCGGTTCTCTTTAATGCAGATGAAATTAAGCAACGCTGCGCCAAATCTGAATTTGTAAACGCATTAGATGAAGCAGGGCTCGATTCACCATACACTTTGCTAGCCTCTTTCGTGGCTGGGCCGAAAACACTTACCAGGTTTGCAGGCGAGCAACCTCTTAACACGGAAGATCGACCAATTATAGAATTCCGCACCCCGAGGCTTGGTCAACGACTGAATACAAACGAATTGGCAGCGGAAATAATCGGTACACTCAGTCTGTTGCAGGAACCAATTTCTTCACAACTTGTTACAGCAAGTCAGAGTAATCAATCTGAGATTATCGTGGCTCAACAAGCCCGTTGGATCGCTCGTCAGGCATTCATCGAGAAGTGTTACGATAATCATATTGAAGCGGCAAAACTGTTTCACAAAGCGTTAACATTGGATCGGTCAGACGATTTAGCTCGTTACGAACTGGAAACTTATCTGGTCGCTCACGCAAAGCAGTGTATCGAGCGTGGACTACTGGAGCAGGCGCATCACATTTATCGTCAGGCTGTCGAGGTGAATCCGCGATCGGTCGGTGCATGGGCCAGTCTGGCTGCTATCGAAGAAAATATCGGTAACCATGAGAACGCCAGGAAAATCTGGCAACGTGTTCTGACGCTCGATCCGCACAGTCGTCAGTTACGCCACCGTGTGGCCAACTCCTCATCCGG
>JAJRTM010000016.1 GCA_024278285.1 Planctomycetota bacterium | reverse complement strand
TTGTAAACTGCATTTCTTCAATTCGACACCCGGTCTTCATCGCCTTGTACTACTAACGATAAAAGTTTACGAACGGTTCGCAAATATTAGAAAATCAGTATTTGGTTACGGCGGTCAAAACAGACCAGCCGTGCTGGGTAGTTCTTCCACAATCCACCTCTGTTCGTACCAGCCAACCACACGAATCGCATCGTCGTATGTTTCGATGCGTTCGTTTTCTTTTCGATGCCAGATTGTATTCCCCGATAAATCGGGACATAATACTGCGATGGTCAGACAAAGGATATACGATAATGAATTGTACGCTCATTTTGTAACGTTTTCCTGTTACCGAAGACGTCATCTCCTCGATTTTGATGCAGCCCGTAAAATTGTACCGGGGCCTCAGTCGAGATACATCTGGGCCATTCAAAGATCACGACAGTAATTTATCGAGCGATCCTTATTCGATGACGAGTTCCGAAAATAAACCACAAAACGAAAACAATTCCCCTGGCAGGCTGCGGGCATTTGCCTTTGCATTTTGTGGGATTGCTGAGGCTTGGAAGTCGGAGCTGCATCTTCAGATTCAAACCGTCATTGCCATTGTTGTAATTGCAATGGGGATATGGTTGCGTATCACTCTGGTAGAGTGGTCTCTGATCACACTTGCAATTTCACTGGTATTGACTGCAGAACTGATCAACACTGCGATTGAAAAAACACTCGACCGCATCAGCGATGAAATTCATCCGTTGACAAAATCCGCTAAGGATATCGCAGCCGGTGCAGTTCTTCTCAGTGCCTGTGGCTCGGTGATTATCGGCCTTTTTGTTTTTCTACCTCGATTGCTTGAACTGTTCTGCTAAAACAGGCCGGGCCCAGCATTTAATAAATTTCTTCGATCACCTGACAGCAGTCTGTCTCTTTCTGGCTCTGACATTTTTTCAAAGCGGTCTTCAACACGCGTTGAACATGTTTCAAATCTTTGAGGCGTTTTTCGACATCACCAAGACGTTCTTCGATTAACCCCTTGACGTTGCCACAGGTTGGCTTTTCGCCAGCTTCATCTGATAACAGCGCATTCACATTTTCAAGCGTAAACCCTATTGATTGAGCCGACTTGATAAATTTCAGCTTATGCAGCGACTCATCACCGTAAAGTCGATAGTTCCCTTCGCTGCGGTCCTCGGGATGAACCAGACCGATTCGCTCATAGTAACGGATCGTTGACGTAGGAATACCGGCTGCTTTTGCCAATTGACTGATCGTGAATCGTGAACTCATTCTATCTAAACTCATTTCAGCTCTCTTGGAGGTCGCGACAGTAATCTTTCCCAATGCCACAATCTTCCGACAACGTTTGACTTTATTCGCAGCAAACAGCATGAAACCAGTCGTGTGGGAAAATATTTTGGAAACGGTCTTGACATTGCACCATAGTGTAACGTCGATAATAAGTGAAGAAGAACAAAATTGCAAAAGACTTTTTTAAAAAGCGAGCAGATAGAATGACCGCCGAAATTAAAATCCAACAGCGAATCCTGTGTCCAAGCTGTGGCGAGAAGGCAAAACGGGTTCACTCTGTTACGCTGGCTGCTTCACTCAAGGATGAATTTGCACAGTCGTTCCCAGCACAGGATCACGCCTGTTGCCATTCAGACCAGCAAGGCTGTGCGGGCACCAAAAAGGAGACCAGTTGGCGATATTGCGATTCAAAAGATTGCGATGTGGTTTATTTTTCTGAGATTGACGAGACGGTCTTTCACAAGTCGCAATTAAAGGTTGCCGTTGGCGTGAAGGAAACGACTGGCGAACGCCCTCTTTGTTATTGTTTTGGACATTCGATTGCCAGCATCAAAGAAGAACTGAAAACAAAAGGGCAGAGTGATGCCCCCGAAGATATTCGCACCAAAATGAAAAATCCCGGTTGCCGCTGTGAAACCGAGAACCCTTCCGGCTCTTGTTGCCTGGGGAGTGTGACCAAAGGAATTCAAATCGCAAAAGATGAACTGGGAATCAAACAGACCGTCGATCAGATTCCAGTCGTACCCTCAGGGAATAAAGGCGAGAAAATTGCCAAAGTTGGAACCATTGTTTCTGCGATCATGGCATCAAGTTGTTGCTGGTTGCCCCTATTGTTGTTGGCGGTGGGTGTTTCCGGTGCGGGTATTGCATCCACATTGGAAACCTACCGACCGTTATTCATGGGGGTAACGTTTGTCTTTCTTGGTGCAGCA
This sequence comes from Planctomycetota bacterium, assembly GCA_024278285.1. Taxonomy (GTDB): domain Bacteria; phylum Planctomycetota; class Planctomycetia; order Planctomycetales; family Planctomycetaceae; genus Rubinisphaera. The sequence continues at coordinate 3,703 of JAJRTM010000016.1, read as the reverse complement.
TTCTATTACACTTATCGTCCCCAAAAAACTGCTACCGGCGAGCCTGCCTGCTGTGCAAGCGAGCCGACAGGTGGAGATGACTGTTGTTCTCCCTCCGGCAAAAGTAAGTTTAACATGATGTCTATGAACAAGGTGATGCTATGGGGCGTGACTGTCATGGCTGTTGCTTTCCTGCTCTTTCCCAATTACGTCTCAGCAATCATCGGCGGGAATGGAAAATCTGTGACCAATAAGATGAATCAGGCAGTCTTCAGGATTGAAGGAATGACTTGCGAAGGCTGCTCAGTAACGGTCGCTACGGCGATTCGCAGCGTTGCAAAAGTTCAAGCTGTTGAAGTTAATTATGAAAAAGGAGAGGCGATTGTCGGCTCTGAAATTTGTTGCCCTGTTCCCAAAGACGAAATTCAGGCAGCACTTTCAAAAGCAGGTTATACCGGAACCTTGATTGAGCCGGGCGATAAGATTGCCCCTGCCAACTCCACGAGTGACCCAGGTTAATTGGTTTAACCGGGGCTACGTAATCTGGACGACTAGGCTATTTGAATCGAACAATTCCCATTGCAGAGCGGGTTGGGTGTTCTGTTTTTTGATCTCCCCAACTTTGTACCGCAACGGCTGGCAAGATGCGGCTGAGCGAAACGGCGAAAGCATCTCCTGCGTTGAGGGGTTGGTCGCCGAGTAGTTCTTTGAGCGGGATCGCGATTTCAACTCGCCAGTGAGATTTCTCCCCCTCGCAGGCAACGTACCATTTCGGATCCCAACTGATATCTCCCGCGCAACTTTCTCGCGTCAATCCTCGTTGATCAACTTCAAACTGATAGTACGAATGATAGTCGCGGTTAACATCCAGACAAATCTGTAATCGATCAAACCGAGCAAGGGAAGCATCGTACTTTCTGGTGCCATGCCGCGGGAGATCGTCAGGCAAATCGGGATGCCGTGGGCAACTTGCTGCGATGTAAAGATACTCTCTGTCGTAAGCGAGCAGCACCATCGCAGCCAACGGGTCGGCGTCCTTGCGATCCGCTTTTTGCAAACGAATTTCTTCCGCAGTTTGCCAACACTCATCGGAAAGCAGCCCATCCAGATAAGGCGGGATCCCCACCCGTTTACAAGCCGTGTATCGTCCTGTTGGAACCCCGACGCCACTTCTTAAATAGAATTCACTCGCTGCGATCTGATGTAAAGGGGAAGTCCCTTTTTCAGACATGAACTGACGGTAAATATCGTCTGCGGCTCGCAACGCGTTACGTTGCCTGAAGAGCGCGGCCATCGGGAGTAATACTTCAGGACTGGCTGCAAGTTCCGGCGATGTTTTTTTGAGATGTTCGAACGTTGTTATCGCCCGTTCCTGCCAGGTCACATTCCAGGATTGCTTATCCTGTCGAGATCCCTGAGTTCGGGGTAAGTCGAGTTCAGAAGCCCCAACAGCAGGCGCAACCGTTTCTGGAATCGCGTCCGGATTTTCGCGGTTGGCCTGTAAAATCTGGTTGAAGTTATTGCGTGTTCGGTTTTGGTCAACGAATTGTTTTGTTGATCCTGTTTTGCGAACACTCAAACGTTGCAGGTTCAATTCCTGAGACGACCAAAGCTGAATCAACCGAACCGATGCGGTGCTGCTTAATGGTTCTTGCGGGAACGATTTCAGAATTTGCATCAGAACAGTTTCGTAATAATCCCATTTTGAATTCCGTTGATATTGATCGGCAATCTCCAGCAGTTGCAACACGGCTTGCCTGGGCGGCGATCCTGAAATGACATCGTTCAATTGAGCGATCATCTGGCTCGCCTGTAATTCGTCGGAAAACCGCTTGCGTGTGTAAGCGGCGTAGTTGCGTTGTTTTCTCGCGATCGATTCTCCCCGTTGTTGATCAGGGTGTGATAGAATCAACAAACGACGACGTGCATCACTGCCGGGACCAAGAACGATTCCAGTAAACAGGTCCGCCAACAGGAGTTGACCGGGAAGTGGTGTCACTTGCGATATCGAAAAACTTTCAGAAAAGGGAAGGTTTTTAATCCCCCCCTGCACAAGCTGATAAGCAGGACCGGCTGCCATCCGAACCGATTGATTCAAACCGGGAAGATACTGATTGGTATCGAGAACAATATCTCCTCCCTGTCCGGTTTGGCTGCGTTCAAACAGGCGTGGCACCTGCCAGGGGGAAAGAAACGCATACTGTTTCTGGGCGACCATCCATGTCGGATCGCCTGCGGATCGGACCGCATTATGCACCGCTTTACGAAACAGTAACTGCGCCTGATTTTCAGGTTCGGGCAGATCAATCACCACAACACTCGGGCGATAACATCGCAAATCCCGCACCAGATGCGAGAGGACAATTTCAGAAAGCTGTCCGTCAGTCGCTGCATTCCAACGCTTGATGAGTAGGCTTTGATTGCCCGATAAACCTGGCACATCCAGCGGTAACGCCCAGCCGATACGGCTGATGCTTCCGCCCGTCTGGGTTGCTGCCTGGTCTTGCCGAAGGTCGTCGGAAACCAGATCGCGATCCTTATTTTCCTGATCCTCTCTGCAATAATTGATCACGCCGACACGATAACCGTGATGCCCACCATAGCGGCTTGTCAAACAATACGAAGCAGAGTTCATTCCGGTTGTGAATTGCAACAACGCAAGTCGGCGGGATTGACGCATCATATTTTGCCAACTGCGTCCCCCATCGACGGTTTTCAAAATGATGCCGAATTCACAAGCGGCCCAGCCATTTTGAGAATCGGAAAAATGAATCGCATTGATCGGAATCGTGATGCCAGTTGGCGAGTGACTCCAGCTTTTGCCGTTATCGTGAGAGTGCCAGATCGCAGAACCGGGATGTCCTGCAATCCAGACGGAATCTTTATGGGTAGCCACCGTCCGGAAATCAAACAGTGTTGAAAGATCGGTAGGCAAATCGCTGGGCGGTTCCTGCCAACTTGCCCCGGCGGGAGAGTACCGCACCAAACCACCATCGCCGACCAGCCAACCGCGAGCCGAGTCATCAATCGTTAAATCATGCACCCCCTTGAGACCAAAATTCAGCGACATATCATCAAACAGACGTGTACCGCCAAGCATGCCGACATGCCCGCGGGAACCAGCGACCACGCCACTTTTCATTGAAGCGAAATCGCCACATCGCCAGTTGCTTCGATGAGCAGACTCAGCTACCCGCCAACTCTTGCCTGCATCACCCGTTTGCCAAATTCCGGAAGTCCCTTTGGTTGTCGATTCCCCACAAACAACGCCCTGCTGAAAACCGAAAAACTGAACGTGAAAAATCATCCCCATATTTTTTGGGGTCATCGTTTCCCAATTCTCGCCGCCATCTTTGGTGTGAAGAACAACGCCGCGGGTTGTTAATCCATTCACGCCAACTTGCCCGCCCGCAACCCAGCCGATACGGTCCGTCAAAAAGCAAACGGACTTCCAGTTCGAGATAACAGGCGATTCGAGAAAGCTCCACGTTATGCCGCCATCTTCAGTTTTACGAATCGTTCCGTGATCCCCGACCGCGTATCCGATTTCTGTTCCGATAAAAACCAGATCGTGAAGCGAAGCGTCATCCTGCATGCTCCGCAGGTATTTCGCGGCATCCTGCTCCTGTTGAGTAAGCTGGTCTCCAGTTAATGGCCTTACTTGCGAAAAGGCAGGGAGCTGAAAGCACAAACCAGCAACGAGAAGCAGTACGGACTGCATTAT
>JAJRTM010000195.1 GCA_024278285.1 Planctomycetota bacterium | reverse complement strand
TGATGGAATTTGGGTGCCACTGTCTGGCTTGTCCAGCAGTGCGAATGGCGGCTGCTCTTCATCATGAGGCAGAGTCAGCTTTAACGTTTCCTTCTGTTGTAACACGAAAAAACTGCCTCCGCAACCACACTGCTGGACAAGACAGCAGTGGCACCCGGCGAACGATATCTTTCAACACCAATGTTCGATTACGCCCGAGAATAGTTTCTCGATTTGCATTCATCAATCTGGCTTGTGAATTTAACACCTTTATTCAACCCAGCTTTACGAAATAAAGGTGTCAGGAACCGTATCTGTTGTTTTTGCGGAAATCTATTTGTTTATTTGTTCGTTTTTCTCTCCTGTTCACCATTTTTTTCTACAACTACAGAGAAAACGGTTCCTGACGCCTTTAACCCCGCCTAACCTACTTCCTGTTTGGTCCCGGCTACGCCGGGTTATAGGCCATATAGAAATAACCAATAGAGGGACTGCGCAAAGAAAAAACTTGAGGCGACACTCCATCGGACAGATGAGAAGTCACTTCAAGTTTTGTCGGAGACAACGAAACTATTGTCTCAATATTGGGAAAGCACGTTACGACCACAATGCGGTCTTTTCCTCTGCTTCTCTTTGAGCATCAACAGAAAAACGGGTTAGTGGCATTGCTTCCAGTCGGGCGATCGGGATTGACTTCCCCGTCACTTCACAAACGCCATACTCATCTTCAAAAAATTTCGCCAACGCATGTTCAATTTCGGAAAGCTCATCTGCTTTCATTGCGATTAGATGCGTATTAAGGTCGCTGGACTCATTGTATTGTGCAATATCGGCTGCATCGCCTACCGCAGAACTCGTCGTGCGAGTCGCTTGCGATCTGCCACCCGCTCGGCTTCGTAATTCGTCTCGCCGTGTAATCAAACCAAATCTTAATCGTTCCAGTCGCTCTGCTCGTGTCATTGGAGATCTCTTTCTACGTTATATCAATTTGCCTTGATCAAAGGTCTCTATGCCAAGGCGATGTCAATTTGTCGCATCCCAACATCCTGTCGGTGATTAACCGTCCCACTTTGGTCGCAGGTATAATCAACGAGCTTAGATGCGATTTCAAGTGTACATGTGATGGCTTCGATTAGATTCATTAGAAGTATTCTAGGGGATATAGAAGATAATACGGTGTAACCACTTTCTATTTAATAAGTTACAGCTTCACACAGAATGAAGAACTGGAATCAAAAACAGGGCCGTATGACCATGTGAACATGCGAGGGTTGTCCCTGTGGGCATCCGACAAGGTGACGTGTAGCAGGAAGGTAATCGACACGGTTTTTAAGGGTTTTTACAATTATCAATCCCTTGTGGTCAGATGTTCTACGTCAAGTTGTGCTATTATGACCACCTCTTTGGCTGGGTGAAACTTTTCCTGAATTTATGTATAATTGCTATTCTCAATAGCAAATATTGTTTCAGTATTCAAGAGGTGTGGTGTTTGATGGGATCATTATTTGACCGGATTGGTTTTGCTCAACTTCTTATCTTGCTCAGCTTCTGTGTTACTGCCGGTGCAGGGGAATTGAAGCGTCCGAATATTTTGTTTGCAATCAGCGATGATCAATCGTGGCCTCATTGTTCTGTTTATGGTTGTCGTGAAATTTCGACCCCTGCTTTTGATCGCATCGCTTCTCATGGTGTGTTGTTCACAAATGCAATTGCTGCTTCGCCGGGCTGCAGTCCCTGTCGAGCCGCCCTGCTGACGGGGAGGCAGACCTGGCAAATTGAAAACGCGGGAACTCACGCAAGTTCATTCCCGCAAAAGTATCAGGTCTTTCCTGATTTATTGGAAGCTTCAGGATATAAAATCGGCTACACCGGAAAAGGTTGGGGACCGGGAAACTGGAAAATTTCTGGACGGAAAAGAAATCCTGCTGGCCCTGCTTACTCAAAAATTAAAAATCGCAATCATCCAAAAGGGATTAGTTCAAACGATTACGCAGCAAATTTTGAATCGTTTTTGAAGCAGCGTCAATCTAAGGAACCCTTCTTTTTCTGGTACGGTGCAACAGAGCCGCACCGCGTTTACGAAAAGGGAATCGGTCGTAAACAAAAGAAAAATATCAAGGCTGTTTCTGTTCCTGAATTTCTGCCAGACCATCCAGAAATTCGTTCGGACATTCTCGATTATTATGTTGAGATCGAATGGTTTGATTCTCATCTCGCCAGGATGCTGAAGATGTTGGAAGCTGCGGGTGAATTGGAAAACACACTGGTGATTGTTACTTCCGATAACGGAATGCCTTTCCCGCGAGCCAAGGCGAATTGCTATGAATATGGTATTCACATGCCCTTGGCTATTAGTTGGCCTGCTGACATTCCGCCAAAACGAACGGTGAGTGATCTGGTTGGCTTTGTCGATATCACTGCGACAATTCTCGATGCAGCGAAAGTTAAACATCCTTCGCAGAAATACCCATTGGCTGGAAAAAGTTTTCTCGATCTTTTAAGAAGCAAACAGCAAGGCAAATGTGACCCGACTCGGCAAGCCGTTTACTCTGCCCGCGAAAGACACTCCTCTTCGCGCTATCAGAATCTCAGCTATCCGCAAAGAGCGATCCGCACCGAGAACTATTTGCTGATTCGTAACTTTCGCCCCAATCGTTGGCCAGCGGGAACTCCTCAGAAATATGACCAGCCAAATATTCTGGGACCATTGCACGCAGCTTATCACGATATCGATGCCTGCCCCAGCCTGACATTTCTCATTGATCATCGTGAAACGCCTGCTTATTCCAAATTTTTTCACTGGGCGGTTGATAAACGCCCGGAAATCGAACTGTTTAACATCAAAAAAGATTCTGCGTGCTTGAATAATCTTGCAGAGGATCCCCATTTTAAGGATATCCTGAAGGCTCAACTTGCTATGCTGAACGAATACTTGAAAAGCACCAACGATCCGCGGATACTTGATGGCGGAGATATCTTTGAAACTTATCCCCGGTACAGCAGGATTCGTTCTTTTCCTGCTCCCAAATAAATCCACTGCCTTTTATAATTTCTCTGCCTTTATGGGGCAATGATATGCAATATCCAAATCGGCAAAAATGTGAGTCTTACGTATTAACTCATTCCTCTTCCTGTTATGCACGATGGATCGTTGCTGGAGTGATATTACTTTCTGCATTGGGAACGATTCGACCAGTCGAAGCTGCGCAAGATCCTCGTGTTAAACCAGCAGTGGAGCGTGGACTGCAATATTTACGGCAGTACGATTTGAAGTACAAACCTGCAACCGGGTTAATCGTTTACACGCTGCTTTCCGGTGGAGATGCTCCAGAAAGCCCAGCGGTGCAGCGAGGCCTGGCTTTAATTTTGAAGAAATTCAGCGGTACCGAAACAGACCTTACCTATCGTCCTGAACAACATCATATTTACGAAGCAGCTATCGATATCATGGCAATCGAAGCGGCTGACCCTGAGGGGTATATCAACCAGATACAAGCAATCGCAAATTATATGATCGATCTTCAGCTAGATATTGGTGCCTGGTACTATCCTCATATCACTAAGGAAGGGGAGGGAGATACCAGTATCACGCAGTATGCGATTTTGGGATTGTGGGCTGCCCATCGAGCGGGTATTGAAATTCCGCTGGAAGTTTTCGAGAAAGCAGCTACCTGGCACTTCAGAACGCAGGATAAATTGGGTGGCTTTACTTATCACCCTGTACTGACAAGCAACGGCGTGTATTCGAAAGATCGTCCGATTGGAACAATGACAGCGGCTGCCTCGGGGACGCTGGGGATTATCCGTCTGATTCTTTTTAGAGACCTTCCAACCCAGCCGACAAAAAACAAAACCGTCAGCAATGGTCCTCGATTTGGTGTGCTGGAGTTTCAATCGCCCAAGAAACCTGGTCGCAATTTTAGACGAATTCCCAAGCCGATCAAGCCAAAGATTGATTCTGCCAATGAAAGAGCGAACCGCTGGTTGACCATCAAATTTGCTGAGAATTTAGTTTCAGAGCATCGTGGGTTTCGCTATTACTACTTCTACACCCTTGAACGAGCATCTTCTGTAAATAACTGGGAAACCTATGGTACGCACGATTGGTACAAGGAAGGAACCAATGTTCTGTTACCCAAACAAGCAAAAGATGGGAGTTGGCCAGAACCGAGTACTCGGACAACCAATCACCCGGTCGCGACTTGCTTTACACTTTTATTTTTAATGAAGGCAACCCAAAAACTGCTTCCAGCTCGAAAACGCCCTACGCGTTTAGGAGAAGGTATATTGGCTGGTGGTCGCGGATTACCGGATGATCTTTCGCAAGTGAAATTTCGTAATGGGAAGCTCCAATTCAAAAAAGAACAGACCGGAGATTACGATAAGCTTTTGGCAGGACTGTCAAATATTGATCTTTCTGAAGCTGATGTTGAAGTAAAAGCGACTGATAAGAAAGTAGATATTTCCGACCCAAAAAAACTAATCAGCAACAATAAATTACTAAAAGCTTTAGTGAAATACAGTGATCCGCGTGTCAGGCAAGTTGCGGCTTGGGCCATCGGGCAAACAGACCGCCTCGATCTGGCAGAATTACTTATCCCTTTACTGAAAGATGACGATCTAGGTGTTGCGATTGAAGCACGTCTTGCACTTTGCTGGATTTCCCGCCGACCAAACGGCTTCAATAACCCGGTCGATCCACTCGAACAATATGAAGACTCGGATGTGGTTATCGACAAAAAGAAAATAACAACCGACTGGCAAAATCGAGTACACAAAGTCTGGCGAAACTGGTATCTCAATTCGCGTCCTTACGACACAAGAGACGATTTCGACGACCCGGAACAAATTCGCTTTCAGAAATAAAATGGACTTCTATTCGACCTGGAAACTTACAGCATGAAAATACCAGCTCTAGTTAAGTACCGAAATTGCTTGCCGTTGCTGTATCTTATCTGCTTGCTTGCTGTGTGTGGGGGCTTTTCTGCACAAGATGTTTTCGCAAGTGATGCCCAAACAGTAGTCGATATTGGTTCCCGGCGAGAGTTGTTTCTGGATCGATATATTGTTGGTGAGTTGAAAGAAACATCACTCAAATTGCACACGCCACAATTAATGCAACCCGTTTCGCCGCCGCGTCCGCACGGTCATTATGCGACCGTTCTCAAAGCGGCTGATAAATATCAATTTTACTATCGCGGCGATACCCAACCCGGCAACCACTGGAAAAAAGGCTGGGAGCAATATCACGAAGGAGAAGTCACGTTATATGCGGAAAGTAAAGATGCGATTCACTGGACACTACCCAGGCTTGGCCTTTACAAAGATCATCCCACCTTTCCGCAAGGCAATGTTGTGTTACAGGATGAATTTCTGGTGAATCATAATTTCACACCATTTATTGATACCAAGCCCGGCATCCCGGAAGATCAGCGATACAAGGGACTGGGTGGATTGGCGTATCAGCCACATGAAAAACACAAAAAGATTCGTCAAAAACGCGGACCGGGTGGTTTGAAAGCGTATGTTTCCGCAGATGGAATTCATTGGAAAAAACTCCGGGACAAACCTGTTATCCCTGAAGAATGGGGGAAGTATTTCGATTCCCAGAATTATGCGTTCTGGTCAGAATCCGAACAGGCTTATGTCTGTTATTTCCGCCGATTCATTAAAGGGTATCGTGGCATTGCCCGAACCACTTCCAAGGACTTTATCAACTGGACACCTCTTGTCGAAATGCAAGCCAACCTCCCTGGAGAGCATCTTTATACGCCTTGTACACAGCCCTATTATCGCGCCCCGCATATTTACATTGCCTTGCCTACTCGCTTTATGGCAAAAAGAGGAGCAGCGACTGATATTTTGCTGATGAGCACACGCGGCGGCAACCGTTTTGATCGCGAGTTTACGGAATCGTTCATTCGTCCGGGCATCGGGAAGGCTGGTTGGGCCAATCGGGCGAACTATGCCGCGATTGGAATTCATCAGACAAGCCCCACAGAAATTTCATTTTTCCTCACCGGCGGTCGGAGACACACTTTGCGAATTGATGGTTTTGTTTCTGTCAATGCTCCTCTTGCCGGCGGTGAATTTGTTACTAAATTAATGAAATTCAAAGGGAAAGAACTTGAGATTAACTATTCGACCAGTGCAGCAGGTCAGGTACTTGTCGAAATTCAGGATGCAAACAGTCAACCGATTCCCGGTTTCAGCCTGAATGAGATGAAACCAATTTACGGCGACCATATTTCCAGAACAGTTGAATGGAAACAGGGGGCTGATATCAGCACATTGGCAGGAAAACCAATCCGGGTTCGTTTTGTGATGTCAGATGCCGATCTGTACTCATTACGGTTTCACTAAAAAAGAGAATTGAAACTGGAAATTTTACTTTAAGGGAAAACATGAATCAGAAATCACTTTATGAACGTCTTGGCGGTTACGATGGCATCACTGCTTTTTCGGATGAGTTACTCCCCCGTCTTCAGGGAGATGCACAACTGGGCCGCTTCTGGCAGAATCGGGGAGACGATGGTATCGCCAGAGAAAAACAACTGCTGATCGACTATTTGTAATACTAACGTTGAAAGTTTGTGAACGGTGCGCAAATTTTTGAAAGTGCCATTTTGGTTACGGCTGTCAAATCAGACCAGCCGTGCTGGGTTCAGCCGCTGGTGGTCCGATGTATTACACCGGGCGTGATATGAAAACGACACATCAAGGAATGAAAATTTCCGAAAGTGATTGGGAAATTTTCCTCAATCATGCGGCTGTCACAATGAATGTCCTGCAGATTCCTGATCAGGAAATTGATGACGTTGTTGCATTCGTATTGAGTTTGAAGGACGACATCGTGGAAGCATAGAACGCTGCCATATTAAGCCCAGTCTGGTCTGGGAGTTTGATAAGAAATCGTTTCTTTAAGAACGGGATGTTCAATTGTAATTTTCCAGGCATGTAACGCCATGGGTGGGCTATCGACTGATAACGTCTGGCTTTTTCCCTGCTTTTGATTTTGCAAATAAGCGGGATCGCCAACGATAGGATATCCCAGGTGCCACAGATGCACGCGAATTTGATTTGTTCTTCCGGTGATCGGGATCGCTTCGAGGAGAGATGTGCCATCTTCATTTCGCTGCAATACAGTAAACTGAGTTTGTGCTGGCTGACCATTTTGCTCGTCAATGACTCGCGTTCCTGCCTTACTTGCCTGTTTGGAAATGGGAAGCTCACATCGGTAATTATCCCAATCTGGGTCTCCATGAATTTTACACAAATAAGTTTTCTTTGCTTCTCCTCGCTCGAACTGTTTGTGCAATTTTTGTGAGACATCACGGTGGTTGGTAAAGAGAATCAAGCCAGTCGTGTTCGCATCGAGCCGATGTGCGGGGCGTAGTTTTTCTTCGGGGAATGCGAGATCGAGAATTTGCGTCATACTGTTTTTATTGAAACGTCCACAAGGATGAATCGGCAGTGGTGCCGGTTTATTGAAGACGATGAGCGGCTCTTCCCATGAAATGATTTTCAAATCTGCGTTGACAGCCGGCTCAATTGTATCGGGGATAAAACGCAGCAATCGCTGACCAGCTCGCAGTTTTTCGTCTGCACAAATTACCCGCTGGCGATCACGAATCAATCCTTCTTTGCAAACCTTTTCCCACTCAAGCCGTGATACATGCGGATGATAATCGCAGATGAAATCGATCAAACGCCACCCCTCATATTTTTGAGGCACATTCAAAGGTCGCTCGTTTGTGTAAGCGATACTCCCCGGCAAAGGAGTGGTGACATCTCGAATGGCCTGTTCTCGCTCTGTTATCGTTGGTGGTTCTGGCGGTCTGTTTTCCTTCCAGCAATAAGGGCAACAGACGCCAAGTACATATTTTTCTGACTGCTGCTCTTGTGCGGTCAACGGAATTTGACAGGCGTAGCACTGCGTGGCTTCGGTTTCGTTCAATTCAGGATCGACCGCGACACGGTAATCGAAAACAAAACAATCTCCCTCGTAATGGGAATCGCCACACTCTTCAAAGTACTTGAGAATCCCCCCATCAAGCTGATAAACATCCTCAAACCCAGCCATCTCCATAAATGGCCCTGCTTTTTCACAGCGAATCCCACCGGTGCAAAAGGTGACGATCGGCTGGTTCTTCATTTCTTCAGGAAGTTGCCGAACTGCTTCGGGGAAATCTCGGAAATGATCCACACCAATCAGATGCGCATTTTCAAACGTGCCCAATTTTACTTCATAATCGTTACGGGTATCAAGCAATGTGACTGGACGCCCTTCATCGAGCCACCTTTTCAATTCTTTGGCAGGCAATCTTTTTGAGGAATACCGTTGAGGTTCAATTCCCTCTACCCCAAATGCGATAATCTCCTTTTTTAATTTGACAAGCATACGACTGAAAGGCATCGTTAGGCTGAAACTCTCTTTCACTTCAAGTGATTCCAACAGAGGATCGCTACGCAGTTGTTTGAGGAATTCATCAATCGAATGACGAGTCCCAGCCAAAAAAAGATTGATCCCTTCTGGACTGAGTAAAATCGTTCCTCTTATCTGCAACTCTTGGCAAAGTTGCCGCAGTTCTTCTCGCCGTTCAGGAAGACGGTCCAGTTTTACAAAAAGATAAGCCGCGATATTGACGACTGGTTTCTGTTGCGCGTCGCCTGATTCATTTGATGTGGATAGATTCTGTGCCATTGCCATTTATTGAAACTCGTAGAAAAAAAATGAGTGAGCGGCAAGGCGCTAGCCGCCGGTACTGTGCTTTATTAGTGTTGGATATTGAATCTCTATTTATTCAAAAACCTCCTATTGAACGGAGGGAAGACATTCCTGTCTGTGCTCCCTTTGAATAAATAGAGGTTCCTTTAATAATTACCGGCGGCTAGCGCCGTGCCGCTTACGGATAAGATGAAATCTGACTGTCGTTATTGAACCGATGGATTAAATTCACATGGCCGGTTCAATTCCTTTTGATTCAGCAATCAAATTTATTTTCTCGCCAATATGTTTGAAAATCACGGGAAGATAAATGATCCCCGAATAATGATTCGAGGGCATCATAATATGATGTTCCTTACTGAGTCTGGCGGCATGGGCAAGAAGATTTGCATTTTTAAGTGGCACGACTGTGTCGTACCTTCCAGAATAAAGCCAGACGCGAGCCGCGTTCATTCGTGAGGCAAAATTGAGTGGCTCAATTTTATCGATGATTGCTTTCAGTTGATCATCACTGATACCGGCTTCTCTGGTCTTTTCCAGAACTTTCTCGGCGTCTCTTTTCCCGTGCATAAGAATATCGTACAGATCACCTCCTGCAAGCATCAGAAAGACAGCATCGTATCCCTGATCCAAACCGGCGACAGTTGCAGAGACAAAACCTCCCAGGCTGGTTCCCTGTAAAACGATCAAACGCTCATCCACCATCGGCAGTGAAGCCACCGCATCTCTCGCTCGCCTGACATCGTTTATCGCCTGATGAAATAACGTCACCAGTTCAGAAACATCCTGCCGCTCTTTTGCTTTCCTTTT
>JAJRTM010000194.1 GCA_024278285.1 Planctomycetota bacterium | reverse complement strand
TGATCTGATTGGTCAGCAGACATTCTGTCTCCTTGGCTTCCACTTCTACTTTTCAGATTCATCGTCTGAAGAAGTCTTTTTTATTATCCGGTCAATTTTCACACGCTTTCGCATCGCTTCCCGATACGCCTGATTCCAGGCACTGTATTGCACAATGTTTCTGCTGACCTTGTCGTTCAATAGTGGCGGAAGGAATTGATGCACGTAAGCGATCACGTCATCGATTACTACCTCCGGTCCCCCTTCTTCCAGATGCTCAGTCATTTCACTTAAAGCTCTGGTAATCGGGCAGCACTCATTGTCCTCAGGTGACACCTTTTCTGGCTGGTTGTTTCTGTTATTTGAACTGTTCATCGTCAATGAAGGTTAATTATCAAAGGATATCCAGCATAGCACTCCCCTCTGCAAATATCGAACTCATTTCATCATTTAATGCTTCTTTTCTCCTGCCTTGTTGTGCATCGGATTCCACGCCCTCACGAATTTTCAAATACTTTTTGAATCCTGGTACTTTCACCCGAATATCTTGCCACTCGCGCTATTGTACGGGTGAGGACGTGAGGCACCGGAGTACGCCGGAGGGGTAAGTCAGAACAATTAAATCAACAGGAAAACGTCATGTACACAATTCATCGTTATCTCAAAAAGGCAAAGTGCGAGTATTCGAATCGAGAGGGAGAAGCGGTAGAAATTTCTTCGGAGGATGGCTCGATTGATCGTGCCATCCTTAGTTTTGCGGAATTGCAAAAGTTATTGCGGTTTCGTCAGTCACAGGCGGACAAGAAAAACGGCACTGCTCAAAAAGCAGGTTCAAGTTCTCCCGAGTCAAAGAAATCATAACAAATCAACCACACCCAACAACATCCATCATCACTATCTAAAAATACTGTCTTGGTTTGGAGCCGGTCTTGTTGCATTGGTTCCAACACTCTTTTCACTTTTCCAACAAGGAGACTTTAAGAATGGCGACTACTAAAAATTATCGTGTCAACGGCTCGGACGAATACACGATTACCTACGAGAAACAGGGCTGGGTGGACCCGTCGTACAAGATTATTTGTACCAGGCATCCCCACAACCCGCGTAGTACCAGCGTGCATGACTGCCATCTTTATTCAAGTGGTGAAGTTTGTGTCGCCGCTGGAAAGGAACCGAAAACTCTCGATAAAGCAAAGGCTATCGGGATGGCCTGGGCGGAAGGTTTTAGTACCTATATTTGCACTGGTTCATTCCCGAATGGAGCCAAGCGAGTCAACGTTTGAATCACGGCGTGTTTGAAGTTGTGATCGTATCGGGCCAAAAAGTTCCGACGATATGAAAACGACCGGTCACAAGGCGGAACGACATTTACAAGGGGATCGCTATGAAATTCGTACTGAACGGTATCGAAGAACTCGAAAACGGCACGTTGCACGGTATCGAAGAACTTGACAGTGGCACACTGCACGCTGCTTCTTAACTTCGTTTGCTGACGCTGGGAGGCAGCGATTCCACACTGTCTCCCAGTTTTTTTCCTTTCAATCATTCTTAAATCTTTTCAAGCAGGAGTAATAAAACCATGTTTCCACCGTTTCACCCACATGTTGATTTTCTGGGCCGTCCGCTGAGAAATGAACAATTGCCAGCCGACGAATTCATGAATCAGCCCACTCCCTCTGAAGAAATACAAGAGGAGTTCCCGGAAAGACCGGGAGAACATGCGAGCTGGTTTCAACCAAAGCAGAATAGAAGCCCAGATCAGTCCGCAAGCAGCTTTGACCGATTCACAGGCATCGGTCCCATCTTGAAAATAACACAATCGGCATACCAGGAAATTCTGGCCGATCTGGTAGAACAACCATTTCGTAACGAAAAGGCGGGCATGTTACTTGGGCCAGCAGCAGAAGATGACCTGGTGACGCACTACATCCCGGACAGAAAAGGACGAGCAACCCCCTCCTCGTTTACGCTCGATGCAGACGGATTGAATAAGACCTTGCGCAAATACAAGCAGGTGAATTTGACCTGTAAAGGTGTCGTCCACGCTCATCCGCCGGGAGTCTTGCAACCTTCATTCGGGGATTTACTGTACGTGGCCAAATTGTTTTCCAACCCGAAGAACAAAAAAACGTCTCAGGTTTTACTTCCCATTATTTGCAACGGTCGATTTTATCCGTACTTGATCGATGCCAATCGCCCGCAGGAAATTCTGGTTGCCAACCTGATTCTTATTTGAAAAAACGTCACCGAAACTTAACGAACCTAAATTGATCCCCCATTTCTCTCTCTTTTTGAAAGTAAGTCCCATGCAATTTGATCGAATTGAAAACGTCATTGACATTCCCACCATTCAAGACAAAGTGGTCACTATTGTCGGTGCAGGTGGTTCTGCCCCGCTGATTGAAAATCTAACCCGCAGTGGTGTGCAACACTTGAAACTGGTCGATCATGATACCATTAATGATGTCAATATCTCCCGCCAGGGACATCATCCAGGTGACATTGGGGCATTCAAAGTTGATGCAGTCGCCCAAAAAATTCGGGCGATCAATCCCGATGCAACCGTGGAATGTTATCCGATTGATTTTACGACACTCAGCGACGAAGAAATCCACGAGGTGTTTGGCGAGACTGATTTATTCATCTTCGCAACCGACTCTTTTGCCTGCCAGGCTCGCGGTAATATTGTTGCCCTGTTACTCAACACTTCGGCAATCTGGATCGGTCTTTATGCAGGTGGACTGGGTGGCGAGGTCGTTTTCTGGCATTCAGGCCTGGATTGTTGTTATCGCTGCCTGTGCAGCAGCCGGTATGAAGCACAGAAAAAAGCGAACGAGCAGGGAGAGTCTCTCGATCCTCCCAGCGATGGAGCGACAATTTTCGACATCCAACTGCTGGATTCAATCGCAGGACATATTTGTCTGGGACTACTCACTCGTGGAAGTGACAATCGCTTCGGCAGATTGATCGATCAATTGGGAACCCGACAATTCCTGCAAGTCGGAATCAGTCCAGAATTTCGAGTCAACGAAAATGATGTGATCCGCAAGTATCTGGGGATTGACGAAAATTGCAAACCCTACTTTGCCTGGAACACGATTGCACTGAGCGATCCACGCTTCGGAGATGATCCTTGCCCCGACTGCGAAAACATTCGAGGGCATGAATTTGGCGATGGTTCTGGAATCATGCTCCGAATGAAACCAAATCCATCATCTCCCTAACCGATTCCAATTCAAAGATTTTTCCTAACGCCTAATACCTACTACCTAACGCCTATCAACGAAAGCCTTCTCATGGAACCGATTATTGTCCTCAGCGCGTTGACCGGTGGAGCCTTCTGGCTTGGAAACCGACTCTATCAGGCAGGTCGTTCTGCGCATGCACGAAGAGCATTTCAGCAAGAGGCAGATGCTTCCACTTTAGAGCGTGAACAACGCGAGCAAATCCGTCGTCAACGCCAAGTCAGAGATCAGCGACAACGCCAGCGTGAACAACGAAACGACCTCAACAAAAAATACCGGGCTTTGCAAGTTGCACTACTACAAATCAGCCAGGCTCCCGATTTCCAGCGGGCGGCTTCACGGGCAGAAGCGGCTCAAGCGGTCCCACTCACTTCACGGCAACGGCAATATCGGCGGTTTCGACCGCAACTGGTTCGGCATTTTTCAAAACGATTGCGTGCGGGAACTGATCCTCAAACCCTGCTCGATTCATTGACCGCTCTTGTCGAAGCTCTGGGTGTTGCCAGTTTTGAAGCAAGTTACATCCAGCAGGAGGCGACCCGTCAGGGACAACCGCAACCACCGACCGAAAATTTCTCCGTCACCTTGGAACGGATGCAGCAGGAACATGCGGAGCGAACAGCCGCTCTGAGTCAGGCAACACTTGACCCAGAAACCAAGCAGCAATTGCTCGAAGCTCAGAACCAAAAGCTTGTTGAATCGTTGATGGAAATGACACTCAGTAGTCCAGGAGGAACAGCGTGAATCAACTCATCCATATTTCTGCCCCGAAACGGGCATTGACGATTCAGCAACGTTTGTTCCATTGTTTGTCGCAACTCTTCGCAGAGTCTCAAGCGGGCATTCTCATCAGTGGGGATTCGGGGTTCGGTAAATCGAACGCGATGAAAGTCCTCATGCAGGCACTGGCTCGTGAAGGGTACGGCTTTTTGTTTATCAGCCCCCACGATTCTGACCCGAGTGACATGCTGCGTTGGTGCATGGCTCAAAATGAATCGATTCGTAAGCGGGTAATTTATATTGATCCGGCAGATACAACTCGATGCACTTGCCTGAATCCCCTGGCGGTGGAACCCTCTTCTGATCCGATCAAATATCAAGCCCGACTGACCAATAAAATAGGTCACGTCAGCCGCATCTTATTGGCAGCCTGGGGAGAAGAAGATTTTAACTCACGCCCCAGGCTCTATACATGGACAACGAGAATTCTGACCACGCTGGCTCAACTTGGTTTGCCACTGGCAGATGCCAAACATTTTCTGGATGTTGGTTCTGACATTTATAAGGCCCTGGTACAAACCGTCCCGGACGTGCTAGCGAGGCACTTCTTTGAAAACCTGGCAGACGGGCGACCGCAAGACATTCGAGAGGAAATCGAATCAACACGTAACAGGATTCTGGGATTTTTCAGCAACCCGATTACCGAAGCCATGCTTTCCCGCACAAGTCATGTTCTCGACTTCGGGCAACTACGACGCAATAACGCCATCGTGATTGTGAATCTCAGACGGGGTGGTGTGTTACGCGAAGAAGACCAGCAGATTTTAGCCAATCTGTTTATCGCCGAATTACTACACGATGTTTTTAATTGCGAAACACCAGTCCCCTACTTCGCCTTTCTGGATGAATTGCCAGTATTCGCAAAAGGTTCTGGACCAGAATTGACCTCGGCAGCCGGGCAAATTCGCAAGTTTTTGTTACGCCTTGTCTGTGCCACGCAGGGAGCCAACCCTTTCCCGGACCGGATGGATGATCGTTTACTCAATGCGTTGATCGGTCAATGTGGCCTGCACCTTTTGTTCCGCCACAAGCACCCGTATGACGCCAAGTTTTTCGGGGAAATAATCGGCCTCGCCTCTTATGATCCCAAAAGCATCAAGCACGAGATGGTGCAAACCCAGCAGTATCAGGCGGGTCACGATCTGGTGACGTTAATCGACCAGAGCGAAAGTGAGTCAGAAACTGATGGAACCGGCGGCTCCGAATCGGACGGCACCACCGACACGCAGCAATGGAGTGATACGAGCAGTCAATCAACCGGTACTTCCAGCAATAGGTCGGAATCAACCGGCTACACCGAGCAAATGCAACTGCTTCAAAACGCAGTGAATCAATCCCATTCCAACTCAACCGGAACTTCAACCAATAATTCCAGCGGAAGTTCAAACACTCAGGGTGGCTCACGAGGCAGTTCTCATTCGACGTCCAGCAGTTGGTCGAAATCGATTGGTAAGACCATTGGGAAAACGTTCAAGCAATCACTGGTCCCCAAACTTCGCTGGCGAAGCGTTGTGACTGGAGTCACTTTTTATTCGCCCCAGGAGCATCAGATGATGAACGCAGCCTGGCTCGCCTCCTTGAAAATCGGTGAGGCAATCGTCCACGGACCGGGTAAACCAATGTCTGTTCGCTTTCCTCTGGCACAAGACCCCGCCAAACATTCCCCCAAATTTGTTGCCAGACGCATCAAACAATACCAGCAAATTCTGGCCCAGATATTTCCTTCTCCACGCGAGGTTTTACAGCAGCGTCAGATACAACTCGAAGCACTGATTAAAAATCTGGGGTTGGCATTGCCAGAAAAAGATGCCGGTGACGACCCATTCCCCAACAATCCCCTCTCAAGGCAGAAATAAGATGATCACGACCCGCGACATCCCGGTACTCGTTGCCCTGGGTAACTTGTTTTTGATGAACCGCCGGATGATTCAACAAGAGTGTTATCCGAGCGATCAGGATGGTCGGCTTTCACGTCGTCGTCTCTCTTCGCTTTTGCGGGATGGTTACATCAACAAACAACGCATGCTCGTTGTCAACCCGCGTGATGAGACCCCCGCACCGGTCTATCATCTAGCACCCAAAGGATGCCAGTTTCTGGCGGAACATTTTGAGGATGACCGGTATCTGGTCAAACCAACGAGTATTGCCCAGCCGATGCACCTGTATCATTACCTGGCGGTCGCCAACACGCATATTCTGGTTGATCAAGCGATTGCACAAAGTGACGTCAAATTAATCACCTGGTGCAACGAACAGGAATTTCTCAACCCCGAAAACCCGAATCCCAAACAACGGGTTCGGTTGTACTGCGAACTGAAAACAAAACCAAAGAAAATCATCTGTGCCCCCGACTCCGGTTTTTTGCTGGATGTCAACGGACACCGCGGCGTCTTCTATTTGGAACAGGACCGTGATCGCGACAATTACTCTCACAAACGAATCGCTGCCTTGAAGTCCCCCGGCTATGCGGAACTTCATCAACAGCAACTGCATCGTAAAAAACATTTTCCAACCACGACACTCAAGCGGTTCACGGTCGTGATGATCGCACCAAGCGAAAAACGGCGTGATGCACTCCGTCGTGCTTTTGATAAAAAAACAGGAGCCGATTTCTGGCGGTTCGCATCGCTCACCGATTTAACACCGAAATCGCTGCTGCACGAACCAGTTTGGTATGACACCAAATCTGATGAGCCTCAGCCGCTGGTCAAAACATCGGCATCGACAGCACCAATCATCGCCCCCTCCGAATCGACTCAAAAGAAGGAGCAAGAAAATCATGCGTTGGCCCTCTCGAAATAACGCTCCAATCAGCGACTTTGGGGTCTCCGGGCAGGTCTCCGCCCCGCCATACCCTCACTGTTTTGTGTGTTGTTTTTGTATCTGTTTACCCACCAACGACTTAAGGGTGTCGGCTCAGTCATTCGGCAAGCTCATTCCATCCCCGACCTCTCCAGTATTCAGGGGGTCTGCGAGAAGACTGGAGAGGTCGGGGCTAAATCGCCCCCGACACCCCCGTAAAATCACCCCTCAGCACCCCCCTTTTTGCCTGCCGCTGAGAGAAGATTTTCCACTCTTCCTCCTCTGGTCGGAAGAGTTTAAGTCGTACCCCTTCCCTTGTTTGTTGTTTTGTGTGTTGTATGTGTTTGACAAAAAACACGCCAAGTTGCATGACAAACATGGGCGTATCTTTGATGAAAACAGTTTCTGGCAAGGCCAGGCAAACGGGCAGTGCCGAACCAACCGGCAAGGCCAAACAAGCTGGCAAGGCCAGATTGAAAACATTCAGAAAGATCGAGTTCTTTTTGCGATCGCTGATACGGCAGCGGCTTGCAGGAGCGATCTTTTTTGGTGTCCACCTACGGGTGGTTTTTGTAACCCTTTTCACCCCTTTTCGTATGGAACACGTACCAACCACAGTTCGACACGATGTCGAATCCAAAATGATCACACCGATTGTGATCACGAAACCGACGTGGTTTCAGTTTTGGAAACAGCCCACGCTGGTCAATATGCAATTGCTCGCCCGTCAGGTCGATCTTGCCAATGACTGGAATAAGCTAGCGGAACAGAAACAAAAACTTCTGGACGATTTAAGTGTTTTCCAGAAGCAGACAGCTCAGTTTCGCAAACAGGAAGGAAAGTGGCGAAACCTGTTTCAAACCATTGAGTGGGCTTCACAGCCGACTCGTAAAACCAACAAGCCCCGTGTCCTCCCGGGCATGGGACTTGAATTGAGCCTTTTGGCTCTGCATTTGGTAGTGGGAGTCGCTTTTATGATGGTCTAACCCATCCTCGATGGTTTGATAATCTTCGATGATTTGATCATCTTGCAGGAAGCGACTGCCAAGGAGTGAGAACAGTGTGTCATACGGAATTTGCCGTGTCAAATTTCGTATGCAGGCTCGCGGATTCATCGAGCGTCGTTTACTTCAAAACGTACCAGATGCTTTCAAAAGCTGAACCGATTCCAACTAGGAATCCCATTCGATGAGCAGGCAATTCTCCCCTCGCTCATCAACTTTTGTCAGATGCAACGACACGTTTCAACTTCGCCCCAGCCAGAGAGGGTTGGTTTGGTATCTGGTTGAGACTGGTCTTTCATCCCGTCTAATTGACGGATTTCTAATTATTTACTCCCAAATCATTATGGAAAATGAGAAGAAAACATCACCGGCAAAAGTTTCTAACGCCCCTGAAAAGGTGAAAGAAACCAAGCAGCCACCGGCTTATCGCGTGGAATTCAGTGGCGTCAGTGCCGCTGTCTGGCCCAAGCAGATTCCCTCTGCCAACGGCAAATCACGCAATACCTGGATGGTCAGTCTCACCCGTTCCTACCGGGACGGCAACGAGACCAAGCGAACGCACGTACTCTTCCCGGAACATTTACTGCCCGCTTCAATGGCTCTCAGCAAAGCCTGGGAGTTCATCGAAAACGGCGGCAAGCCCGAGGAGCAAAACGATGCGTAAGGATGTCATCGCAAAGGTGAAAAGTTTCAATGGCACGAGCTTGCTCAAACCGACGAAACTGGAGTGGGAATCAATCAAAAGCCTCCGCAATGGCTGCTCTCTCAGCCACTGCGGAAAAAGACGGTACTGCGTCTATTTATCTTGCTGGTTACGGACAGCAAGATTTTTGTCTCGGTACGGTTTTCCTACCTTCCGGCAATCGAAGCCGGAAAGCTATTTCCTTTCCCAATTGATGTTATGGATAACACCAAATCTCAGCCGCATGGCACTGATGTTTTCAATACTCATTGGAACTGTCCGTGTGAAAAATGCGGCCCAAAACGTGAGGCCATTCGTCGCCTCATCGACTCGTTTTCCCAAATTCCATCAACATGGATCGAGGAGCTTGCAACATTACATTGCGAGTTTCTTCCCTTGCCGATGTGGGGAACGATCTTTATCCCGAAAGATTCCGCAGATGTTTCAAATATCGAGAAACTACTTTGCGAAATTGAAACGGATAACGAAGAAGAGGAAACGTTTATGTCCGCAGGCTGGCAGGAAGTCGGCCGGACCGGTATTTATGCCATCGAATTCGATGGAGAATTGCTTTTGGGCATTCATGGTGCCGGTTACGATTTTTATAGCCAACATTGGTCCAAGCTGTATGACGCACTTGGATACAAATGGCACGAGTAGATTGAGTCGCCGTAACAACTCAACCTTCCTTCCCTTGCGGTAGGAGGCTGGACAACTTCGTCAAGCGTCATCTGCGGATGTACCAGGCATTTTGGCTGGCTGAAATCGATTCACTTGTTGAATCTCCTTCGATGAGCGGAATATCACTCCCCCGCTCATCACCCTTTTTTTGCTTCAAGAAGCCTTGAGACATCCCTTTGGAATTTTTCCAAAACTGCACGATCTCCTTGCGCAGTTTGCAAAATCGTGTCAACCTCGCCCACTGCCTGCATGTTGCAGACAGGAATACGAATCTGAGGGATAGCACAAACTCACTATCGAGAAGCATCCCACAACTGTTCATTCCACAGAAAGGTTGAACCAATGGCTAAAAAAAGAAGCAACAACAACCCTCCAGAAAAAGTCTTCCGCATCGGTTACGTCTCAGCGTCCGTTTTCGGACACGAGATCGAAACCGACGATGGTCCGATCACCATCCGCAGCGTCAACGTGCAAAAGCGATATAAGGATGGAGAGGACGTCAAATACACATCCTCCTTCAACCTGGCTGAACTGCCCCAGGCAGTCCGAGCCTTGCAACTCGCCCAAAGCTACGTCGAACGGTGCGAATCAGAGATCGTTCTGGAATGATGTTCTGAAAGATTCGTTCTCATGACAGCGGTTCACTCCGAACCGCTGTCATTTTCAGCCAACAAAAAACATTCATAAGGGATACACAAGATGAAAACTCAAGAACCACTTTTAATCCCAGCAGAGCAACTGGCAAAAATGCTCCAAATCTCCACACGAACATTGTGGCGATTGCTCTCATCAGGAAAACTGATCACTCCCGTCCACATCGGCGGCAGCACCCGCTGGCGACTCGATCAAGTCCACCAATGGATCGACGAGGGTTGCCCCGCACCAACTTCCGGCGACAATTGACCAAACAAATTATAGGAGAAACAAAATGGCTTCAATCTACAAACGAAAACAGGATAAGAATAACAAACGAACCTGCTGGTACATTGGCTATACCGATCACAACGGCAAGCGAAAAACCAGCAAAGGGTTCTCCGATAAGAAGGAGACGGAACGTCTTGCTGCAAAGCTCGAACATGATGTCATGCTTCGAAAAAAAGGCATTATTGACCCAGAACAGGAAATACAAGCGGAGAAACGAAATGCTTCTCTTATCGAACATCTGGAAGCATTTGAGAAAACTCTTTCTATGGTGACAGTCCGCCATAGGCAAAAAACCATGTATCGAATACGTCGAATTATTGATGATGCTGACATGGAAACTCCAACAGATATCAAAATTGAATCAGTAGAAATGGTGCTCCAAGGCATGCTTAAAGATGATGAGATTGGACATAAAACCTACAATCATTACGTCTCATCAATGCAGCAATTTTGTAACTGGATGGTGCCGAAAAGAATGCTCCAA
Source organism: Planctomycetota bacterium (assembly GCA_024278285.1). GTDB lineage: Bacteria > Planctomycetota > Planctomycetia > Planctomycetales > Planctomycetaceae > Rubinisphaera. Next base: position 3,037 of record JAJRTM010000194.1, on the reverse strand, counting down.
AATCCGTTGTCTGGTATAAAAAAGCTAAATACTGAAGTCGATATAAGGCATAAAAGAAGAGCTTTGACCCCTGATGAATTCCAGAAGTTGGTTCAATCTGCCCGAACCAGTGAAATCAGTATCCAGTGCTATTCAGGTGAAGAACGGGCGAGAATTTATACTATCTCGTATATGACGGGCCTGAGAAGAAAGGAAATCGCAAGTCTTACACCCCGCAGTTTCAACCTGACAGACAATCCTCCGACATTGACCGTTGAAGCAGCCTGCTCGAAACACCGCAGAAAGGACGTCCTGCCTTTACATCAAGGGTTGGTTACTCTGCTGAAAGAATGGCTGACCGGTGATCCCGATGACCCTCTTTTCCCAAAACTAGCAAAGCGATATACGTCAAAAATGGTGAGGATGGACTTGGAACGTGCTGGGATTCCGTACGAAACAGTCGAAGGGATTGCAGATTTTCATGCCTCTGGACGGCACACTCATATCACTGAATTATTGCGGAACGGAACGTCGATTCCTGAAGCAATGAAACTGGCTCGTCACTCAGATGTGAAGATGACAATGAAGTACACTCACATCGGAATTGAAGACCAGCATGAGGCAGTTCAGAATTTACCTTGGGAGTGTCCTGGGAGTGCCTCAGAGACCAGTAATGGGCATTGTACGTCACAGAATGACACCAAAGAGGCAAAGCCCCCAAACGACGAAACCCCTGTGGGTGACAGGGGTTATCATCAAATTTCATCGTCTGACAAAACATGTCAGAAATACGAGAGGGGGGACTCGAACCCCCACGCCCTATGGGCACTGGATCCTAAATCCAGCGCGTCTGCCAATTCCGCCACTCTCGCTGATGTAATACTGGAATGTAATCTGTACGATACTATTAGTGCATTGTCAAATATGGAACGGTTGGTAGACATGCTTGGCTGCCTATAACCCAGCACGGCTGTTCATTCTGATAGCCGTAACCAAAAACTATTTTTCTGAAAATTTGCGAGCCGTTCGCAAACTTTTAACGTTAGTAATACGGTATACCCAAACAAAACAGGCAATAGTAAGGCTTATTTCTTCCGATGGTTGCATAATAAAGAAATTGCAGATGTTCGACAAGCACTGCCAGTAGAAAAAAGATTCAACCGGTTAAAGCGTTCTTTTCGTAGATTATACGTAACTATTCAGATCTGTGGTAGAGTCCGCCATTGCGGACCACCTCACAGCGATCCTCAGTAGCATCAGGAAATTTCAGACATGATTTCTAAAATAATCCCCTCTTTCTTTTTCCTGATGATTTTTACTCTCTTATTATTGGATTCGCAGAATACGTCTGCCTTTGATGAGAATTTGATTCAGCCTGCAAAGTCATTGCCGGCTACAACGCCCTGGAATCTGAAAGAACTGAGCAAACCACCAAAATTTGAATGGAGTGACGGATCGGAAGTTCGTTCGCTTTATTTTGAAGGTGAAAAACATCGAGGCAAGCCGACTCGCATTTTCGCTTACTATGCAACGCCGGGGTCGCTGGCTAATGATCCTGCAAAAGATAAAAATTTGCCTGCAGTTGTCCTTGTCCATGGCGGCGGTGGCAAAGCCTTTGACGCATGGGTTCGGTTATGGGCTAAAAGAGGTTATGCAGCGATCGCAATGGATTTAAGCGGCAACCGTCCGAACAGCGGGCCAGACCAAAGTCATGTCGGTAAGTTTGGAACCATCTCAGAACCGATATCAGACCAATGGACTTATCATGCGGTCGCTAATGTGATCCGCGCTCATTCCTTGATTCGCTCTTTTCCCGAAGTTGATGCGAAGCGGACCGCGCTGACCGGTATCAGTTGGGGTGGATATCTCACTTGTATTGTTGCGGGGTTGGATAATCGTTTCCAGGCAGCGGTGCCTGTTTATGGGTGTGGCTTTCTTCATGAAAACAGTAGCTGGCTTTCTGAATTTGCAAAGATGACTCCTGAACAAAAAGCAAAGTGGATAACGCTGTGGGATCCTTCGCAATATGTTGGTTCAACAACAGTGCCTATGCTGTTCGTCAATGGGGGAAGAGACTTTCACTATCCGCCAGACAGTTACGCCAAGACATACGCATTGGTGAAGTCGGCCAAGAACATTTGCTTTTCGCCGGATTTGCCCCACGGACATATTTTCGACCGCCCGGAAGCAATCGAACTGTTTATCAACCATTACACAAAAGGAGGTGTCCCGCTCCCGCTGATCAGACTTCAAAATAAAGGGAAGCTCGGCATTGAGGCAGCCGTTGAAAGCGAAACGGAATTGGTAACTGCTCAACTCTATTATTCAACGGATGCGATTCCGGGTAACAATAAAAAACGTACCTGGACGAAACTGCCTGCAAAAATAAATCAAAATCAAATCACCTGCGAACTCCCCCCGGAAAACATAGTCGTCTGGTTCTTGACCATAAAAGATAAACGCAATGCAATGGTTTCAAGCAGGCTCGTTTTTACGAAAAACGTAACGACACAGCGGTAATTGGCGGGGACTGAAGGGTTCCAGGCGTTGTTCATATTTTTCAGGAACTGGTTGACAGTCGACAGTCGACGCATTAGTCTGTTTTGATGGAAACCGAACAGATAATACCGACACAACAACTGAAAACCGTTTCTCCGCTTCGTAAAATACAGAAGCAATTGGTATCAGAAGATGTTGAAAACCAATTGCGGGAAGCGATATTATCGGGGGCATTATCGCCTGGGGCGAGGCTGGCTGAAGCGTCTTTGGCGTCGCAATTGGGGGTTAGTCGGGCTTCTATTCGGCAGGCAAAGTTCCGTTTAGCCAGTGATGGGCTGCTTGAATTCAATGAGCGTGGCACAGCCGTCATTCGAAAATTAACCGAAGCAGATGCTGTTGAAATTATCGAATTTCGGGAAGTGCTTGAACTGGCAGCTTCCAAGCTGGCTTGTTCTCGTCTGAGCGAGCCAGCCATTTTTGCGATGGAAGCGAATATCCGTCTTACCAAACAGGAGCAGGATTTACTGACGTTGACGCACCTTGATATTGCCTTCCACGA
>JAJRTM010000193.1 GCA_024278285.1 Planctomycetota bacterium | reverse complement strand
CTGGTCCGTTGAAGAACTGTTCTATTTTAAGGTGCCGCCACCTCGATGGAAACCTCCAAAACAACGCGGCAGGAAATCGCAGGCTTTGTTGGAGGTCATCAATCAATGGTGCTAAACTCCACGGTTAAGTACCGTGCTACCCTACCCTTCTATGTGACATAATTGTGACATTATCGCTATCTAGCGAATGGACATTCGTTATACAATATGCATGTCTCACCTTGTTCATTCACTTATGATACTTATGAGCAGTTTGCTTATCAAGGCCAATGCCATCCCATCTTATGGTCCGGAAGTGAGGAGGCAGCAGTGCCTATTGTAGAAAGGTTTTCAAGGGGAAGCTATGAGTAATAATTTGCTAGACGACCAAGTTCGTATCCTTGTCGTAGATGATTCCCAAGAATTTTTAGATATGCTGGATGGACAACTTCGGCATGCAGGTTACTCGGTGACCAGTACCCTGTCAGGCCAGGAGGCTCTGGACATTCTTCGTCAGGCAAGTCAGCCAGGCCAGAAATCAATAGACTTGGTTGTACTTGATATTATGATGCCTGACCTCGACGGAATTGAAGTGCTGGAACGTATACGCTCAGACGAATCACTTTTAGACATACCGGTCTTGATGCTTACTTGCCTGGAGTCAGTTGACGATAAAGTGCGCGCTTTCAATGCGGGTGCGAATGACTACTTGACCAAGCCATCTGACAGCCGGGAAGTACTTGTTCGAGTTCGTTCGTTGCTACAACAGCAGGAAACTAGACAGTCACTAATTAGCGCCAACGAGAATTTAACAGCCCTCCAAAAGAGTGGACAGGCTTTATTGGGTACCCTGAAATTGTCCGATACGCTGCAACTGATCCTCGAGCAACTGTCCCAAGTTATAGGTTTTGACAGCGCTTCGGTGATGCTTGTACAAAGTAATTTCTTGGAGATTGTTGCTCAGCAAGGGTTTCGCTCTGATGATCAACTCTTCTCCTATGACAAGCTTGAAAAACTGGAACATGTACAAAAAGTACTCAGAGAACAAATCCCTGAAATTATCCCAGATACTGAAAAAGATGAACGCTGGTATACTTTGCCCGACAGTGAGTATATTCGCTGTTGGTTGGGGGTTCCGCTGGTTGTCAAAGGCAATGCCATTGGGGTGCTAAATATTGATAAAGCACAGCCAAACTTCTACAATGAGAGTCATGCGGATCTAGCAGTGGCCTTTGCCAATCAGGCAGCTGTTGCCATTGAGAATACACGCTTGTTCCAGGAAACAAAACAAAAGGCGGATGAACTGAAGGCAATTACAGACCATCTGGATCGGCTGGTCGCCAGTTCCTTCGACGGCATCATCACTATTAATACTGAGGGTATTGTCACTGATTTCAACGCTATGGCGGAAGAAATTCTGGGTTATGAGGCTGTAGAAGTAATCGGTAAGCCGGTCAGTAATCTGTATGCCGATCCTGATGAACCCAGGAGGATTGGGAAACTTCTTTGGAAAGACAAGGGGGGGAAGTTAATAGATTACGAAACAAATGTTAAGAGCAAAAGTGGCAATAAGATTCCCATTCGTCTTTCGGCTATCTGGCTTTTTGACGCGGGGGGGAACAGAATTGGAAGCGCGGGGTACATTTCTCAAAACGTGTATGACTTAAGCGAAACAACAAAGCACCGGCAGTTATTGCTGGATGCGATCAATGCTGTTGCCCAGGCCGAGAATTTAAATGATGGTCTGCAGAGCTTAGCCCAGAAGATGGTAGAAGCATGTCTTTCTACATTCTGTCTTATTCTGCTTCTCTCTGATGACGGACAGCATTTAGAAGCCCAGGTTGCATATCCCGCCCCTCGTGTCAACGGATTAAAGTGGGATTTAGGTATTGGTAAAGTATGCCGTCCATTCGATGAAAGAGAGAGCGCTGCGATTCTGGGTAGCAATAAACCTATTTTTCTGCGGAGGGGTAAGAAAAGAGAAGGCAAGATTCTGAAGCACATTGAGAAAATGACTGGCCTCCAGGACGCGCTTCAGTCAGCCTTGGTGGTCCCTTTAATTACCGACGAGGAAAGATTTGGAGTGTGCATTCTGGGCGAAGTGCGTGCCTGGGATCGGACCCCGTTCACGGAGATTGAAATCAAAATTGCCGAATCTATGGCGGCCCAAGTATCCGCTCTGATCGGGAAGATGCGACTCCACGAATTAACCCAACAGAGAATGGAAGAACTCGACGCACTGCAAAGACTTGCACTTACGATCAATTCATCTCTGGAGAGAGATGCGATTTTAAATCAAGCCTGTCAGGCTGCTGTGGAGTTCTTCAAAGTGGATCACTGTGGTCTGGTACTCTTCGACGCCCCCGATTTTGTTCTGGGAGAAGTAGTGGCAGAATATCCTGCTGAGATGCAGACTATTGGTACAAGGATCCCATTGAAAGGCATTCTGCTGGAAGAAGAGATTATTCAGAAAAAGGAACCAATAGATGTTTACGATATTGAGACAGAAGAAAGGTTGGGGGAAGTTCGCACTATTCTGCATGGACAGTTCGGCATTCAATCTTCTTTATATGCTCCCATAATTGTGGACGGAAAGGTTACCGGTACATTTGGCATAGATTCCACAAAAAGGAAGCGGGACTTCACACCAGATATTGAAAATAGCAAGTTGTTTGCTGCTCATGTGGCGACAGCCATCGAAAAGGCTCGTGTTTTCAAGCGTGTCAAACAAGATGCAGAACTGACCAAAGCCATGGTTGATGTCAGCCGCACTCTTACTGGAACACGCGACCTAAAAACACAAATGGAGACTGTTTGGGAATTTGTTTCAAGAAAATTGTCAGCTCCTATGTTCTATGTTGGCATTTATGATGAGTTCAAAGATGAGCTGGAATTTATTGTCGCTTATGATATGTACCAACCGAAGAGCATTCCACCAATATCTCTGGTTGAGAAGAAAAACTGGGGACCATCTGGATATGTAGTTAAGACCCGCAAGCAGCTTGAATGGTACACAAATGAACAGCTAGAAGCATTTGTAAAAAAATCTGGTATTGAGTTTAGACAATTGGGCACCTTTGGCCAGAGTTCTCTTATATTGCCCTTGGAAGTTAAGGATCATATCGTTGGCATCATTGCAATGCAAAGTAATGAACCAAATGCGTGGGATGATACCGAAATAGGGGTATTTCACACGCTTGCACAGTTGGTTGGGGTTGCCATTCGAAATACGCAACTTTATCAAGAAAAGATAACTGGGCAAAAGCGCCTCAAGGCCGCGTATGAAGCGAGCAAAGATATTACATCCACTCTAAACCCTGATGACACTTTGAAAGCAATCGTCAGAAGAATACGAGAAGTCGTGGGAGCGTTTAGAGCTTCAGTAATCTTGATTGATGAAGAGGGGAATCCTCGCCATTTAGCTAGTGATGGGTATAAGCAAAACTTAGAATTGGCTACATCTATTCGCCCAACTGGCATATCGATGGAAGTTGTCCAATCTGGTGATGCAAGATTCTTTAGTGACATCCTTGTTGCCAAAGACGAGATTCATCCCAAAATGATTGAGCAGAACGTAAGAGCAGCTGCTTGCTTGCCGTTGTTGGAAAAAGAGGGTGTAAATATCGGTGTGCTATGGGTACATTATGCTGAAGTACATAACTTTACAGAATCTGAAAAAGAGGCTTTACGCCTTTATTCTATGCAAGCTGCAATTGCATTTGAGAACGCCTTGCATATGAATGAAGTAGATCAAATGCGACAACTCGCTGAAGAACTTACAACATCATCCAGCACAAAAGAAGTGCTAGAGTTAGTATTGCGAAAAGCGAAGGATGTTCTTCAGGCAGATTCAACATCGATTTGGGTCTATGACAATGATCGCGATAGATTTCTTGTAGATGACTCGGCACAAATTGGCATGCCGAGCAAAACTTGGAAAAAATTCAAGCAACACAAACCCAAGAAACAGGGGATGACTTATGACCTTATGGAAAAGGGCTGGATTGGTGTTCCAAATATAGAAAAGAACGAATATCCATTTTTAGATGATACGACACGAAACCTTCTATCCGATCTAGGAATCAGGAGTTTTCAGGGGATTGCTTTGACTGCAGGAAAAGAGATGTTTGGCGTGTTGTATGTGAATTACAATTCACCACGCTGGTTTAGCAAAGACGAGATAGAGATTGCTTGTGCTTTTGCCAATCATGCGACAATGGCGCTAAAAAAGATAAAACTGACGGAGGAAATCAATAAAGCACATAGTACAGCTTGTATGGTAGCAGAGGCCACGGTTTTTGGGGATTTACAGGGAACCCTAGAAGCTATTGTTACAGGCACACAAAACGTTCTCAACTGCGATGCAATAACGCTTTACACGTATAATCAGGATTTAGATATATTCGACTTTCCGCCAACCACTACCGGGGTAAATCATCCAGACAAAGTGGTTGAATTGGATTATGTGGAAAAAGATTCAGTACCATACAGAATTGTTGCGCTTGACAAACCCCATGTAACAGAAAATGCTCTGGAAGACCCACTATTAAAAGGGGAATTTACCAAACGAGAAAATATAAAGTCATTCGTTGGAGTTCAGTTGATCGCAAATGATCGTAAAATCGGTGTAATGTGTGTTAATTACAGGCGCTATCACCATTTCACTCCAGAAGAACTTGCTAATATTGAACTATTTGCTCACCAAGCTGCTGTCGCTATTTGGAATGCACAGTTATTTCATGCAGAGCAACAGTACGCGGAAGCGCTGGAAGCAATTCAAGAAACTTCAACGGCGGTGAATGCTGTACTTAGCCTGGATGAAATGTTACCCATCATCACTGATAAAGCGGCAGCAATTTTTAATGCTCAGGCTTCCAGCTTGATGCTGTGGGATGTGCGCGATGAGAATTTGATTATCCGGGCAGCTTTTGGTTTGGGGAAGAAATACCAAGAAGATCAACGAATTACTCGTAACAAAGCAGATCAAATCATCAAAGAAGAGGGGTTAGAGCCACACATCTTCAATATCCATCAAGAGCCAATAGGAAAGCCAGAACTTGTAGAGAATGAGGGCCTGATTACTGTATTGGTTGCTCCACTTGTCACGAACAATGAGCTAATTGGAGTTTTGAACATCTATAGCAAGGATGCTACTCGACAGTTCACCAAGAAAGAGACGGAATTGGCCACAGTTTTTGCTAACCAAGCGGCGACTGCCATTCATAATGCTCAACTCTACGCGAAAACAAATAAACGAGCAATTGCTTTGCATGCCCTCTATGAGGCCGGTAAGGTGGTCACTAGTTCTTTGGAATTGGATGAGATTCTCTACCACATTGCTGAACAGGCATGGAAACTGACTGGGCAGGATGGAAAAATTGCCAACTTTGTGAATATTTCATTAGTTGAAGGGCAAGAAGCGCGATTTGTAGCCGTGTATCCCCCAAAAGAATTACCAAATATTCTTGATGTATTGGGAGCGGGGATAAATCTAAATGATGGCGAGGGACAAAGAATTGGAGTCACCGGTCGAGCCATCAAGGCAGGATGTCCTCAATTAGTTGGTGATGTTAACCAAGATCCTGATTATCTAGAATCACATTCTGAGACGCGTTCAGAGCTTGTGGTTTTGATTAGGCATGGCGAGGAAGTTATTGGTGCTATTAATGCGGAACATTCTGACCTAGATGCCTTTACTAAGGATGATCAACAGGGGCTAGAGTCGCTTGCTGCTCAGGCAGCTGTCGCCATCCGGAATGCACGTCAGCACCAAGAATTGAAACATACTAAAGGATTGGTTGGCGCACAAACAGCCCTCGTTTGGATGGGGATGGCAAATAATGCTTGGCGGCACAGTATTGAAGGACATGCAGTAAACATTCGAAATACGATGACCCTATTGCAACAAGACATAGAAAAGATTTTTTTTACAGAAAGAGATCGTAAGAGAATTGCAAAAAGAATCCAGACTGTTGAAGAACTAGCCATCAAGATTTTTAATAAACCTATTACTCCGCCTTTATCATCGGAGGATGGGGTCGAAACTATTATTATCAACGATCTGATTCAAGAGCGGGTTAGGCAACTTTGGGAAAATGATGAATATCAAATCGCGGAGTATCATTTAACTCTTGATGCGACAAAGGGTGTGAAAGTTTGGGTTAGCCCAGAGTGGGTGAGACGAGCACTGGACCTTCTAATTGATAACGCTTTGGAAGCCATGTTGGGTGCCTCTGCTCGCCAGATCATTATTACAACCCAACCGGTTGAAACTCAAATTGAGATTAGCATCATAGACACAGGCAAAGGAATTCCTCCTGATATCCAAAATAAATTATTCAACGAACGTATAAAAAAAATAGATGGTAGCGATGGTCTTGGCATAGGACTTTTGATGGCACAGGCGATCATACAAACTTACGGAGGTGAGATACATGTCAAAGATACTGGACCTAGTGGTACTACTATGACAATCTCGCTACCAATGAGTCGATAATTCTCTTAGCCTTTTGAGAATTAACGAAGACGCTTCAAAAAGCTGTATTTATGGCAATAATAAAGAAAGGTTAGTTACTGTGAAAAAACAATTTTTGATGGTAAATGCTGGACAAGGCTCTTCTTGGGATCAAATTGTGAGCGAGACTTTGCAATCTTTAGGTACGCTACATTTCTCCTCGGAGGATAAAGTGTTTAGAGAAATAAAAATGCATGATTTTGATTTGGTTATTATAGATGCAATAGCAATTGCTGGTGACATTGTGAATTTGGTAACGCAACTTCATAGGGAAGCCCCCGAAGTCCCTATCGTAGTTGCTACTACTTCACCTACTTGGCAACGTACTCAACAGATATTCCAAGCAGGAGCGGCAGACTACATCCGCAAATCATTGGATAGAGAGAAAATCCTGATAACGTTCCAACAAGTCATAAGGAAAAGAGATATCTCTTTGAACAACTAGATTCTTTTAGAGGTGACCATAATGTCACAACCAACAATACTACTAGCTGATAATGATTTGGATTTCCTAGGGATTGCTAAAGAATTTCTAGAAGGAAAAGGGTATAAAATTCTAACTGCTTCTGATATTTCTAAGGCCCGGCATATCATAGAGGGAAAAAATATAGCTCTTGCCATTCTCGATTATCGCCTCACCGATGATACAGACGAACGCGATAAAAGCGGTTTGAAATTAGCAAAGGAAACCATTAGAACAAGTGCCATCCCTAAAATTATATTGACCCAATTCCCTAACTATAAATACGCTCGTGATGCATTACAACCTCGACAAGGAGGGTATTCGGCTGCTATTGATTTTGTTGTCAAACAAGATGGGTTAGAAATATTGTCGCAGTCAATTCAACGTGTGCTAATAAAAGCGAAGATTTTTCTTTGTTATGCTCGCCCAGACGAAGAACATGTTCGTCGTATGTTTAATGCGTTGTCTGCTGCAGGATTTGACCCTTGGATGGACCAAATGTGTATTATAGGGGGTGAGAATTGGGAAATTGCTATTCGAAAAGCAATCAGGGAAGTTGATTTTTTCGTTGTGTGTATTTCAAAACAATCAGTAAATAGACGTGGATTCGTACAAAAAGAAATCCAAATGGCGCTAAACATCTGGGATGAGAAACTTGATAGTGATATCTATTTAATTCCAGTTCGATTGGAAGATTGCAATCTAACTAATGAGAGATTATGTGAATTGCAATGGATTAATTTATTTCATAAAAATGGTTTCCATGAGTTACTTCACGCAATCCGAACAGGTATACAAAGATATTCAAATTTATAGTCTGATAAGGATGCCAGATGACTAGCACTAATATTTATATCCTACTTGCTGACAACGACCCTGATTTTTTAAATATCTGTAGTGAGTTCATGGAGAGAGCAGGTTATCGAGTTCGCAAAGCTGCAAGTCCTGCTGAGGCGCGCCAGATATTAAAAAATTTCCAAGTTCATCTGGCTATCATAGATTTACGTCTGACAAACGATGACCAAAAAGACAAAAGCGGTCTTAACTTAGTAAAAGATACTACACGCTCAATTCCTAAACTTATTACTACAAACTTTCCTACTCACCAAGATGTTCGCGATGCAATGAAGGTAAATCATCAAGGGTCATCACCTGTCGTGGATTTCGTGGACAAGAAAGCTGGATTGAATCATCTTCTATCTATTGTAAAAGATGTTATCATCCAACACGTCCGCATCAACTGGGATCTTGATATCCGCTGGGATGAGCGCGAGCATCTCTCTTTCCCTCACTTGGTTGCCCTCATTGAATCTGATTTCGACAGCGCTCACCTATTGGATCGTACCGGCGAAATCGAGGACCTGTTTCGCAAGCTTTTCTACGACTACGATCAGATCACCATATCCCGGCTCTTTTGGCGTAAAGAAAGACGAGTTGCTTTGGATGTGTGCGCCTATTCCCAGCAGAAAGAGGAGCAGTTCGTCGTCACTTGTGGGCGCGCTCAGAATGTCAGAAATGAGCTGAAACGCTACGAAGATGCTGCCCCGAAAGATTACAGTGCAATAGGCACATCAAGCGCGCACACTGCTGAGACGCTGCATTTTGCTGCCATAGCCTGGACAATCCCAAGTGTCACCATTGAAGAAACTAACACCTTCGCTGAGTTTTATCGCCAAAGCACTGGCAAACAAATGCGTTCGGCCTTGGAACATCTCTTCCGAATCTCACTTGCCCCTTGGTGCCAGGGCGGTCGCTTTGTGGATGAGGGCAATACCCTGGGGGCGATCTACCGAAAACAGTACGAGATAATTGCAGAAGCGTCGCCATCGGAAGCGTTCGGACATAAGATACAAGCGCTTTGCAACGCGGCGAGCGCTGCCAATCTCGCCAAAATCATGGTGGATGATGGCCGGTTGGGTTTTCAATTCCCGAACGGTGAGCTAATGTCTGCTCTTGACCCATTGCCATACCTCTATGGAGATACACCTTTCCCGAATACCGATGCTGTATGCGGCACCGTGCTGGGCAATGTGGATGTGTACAATGTGCTGGTAGACGCCGACGGTGAAACAACCTGGTTAACCGATTTTTCTCAGGCGGGTACATATCCGATCTGGCAGGATGCCGTCTCTCTGGAAACGAGCGCTCGTTTCCATTTTATGGACGCCCATGACCTTTTCGCTGTGTTTGAGTTTGAAAAACAACTGTTGGACATCTGCCACTTAAGCGATATGATCCCATCTCTTGATATAAGACCAGAATACAAAAAGGTGCTAACTGTCATTCAAACGATTCGCCAGCAGATAGCAGGTGTGGCCGGCGAGGAGCTGCTGCCCTATTACATTGGTCTTCTCTTCTGCACTGTGAATGACCTCATGAAGTATGACCCTGATGTGAGACAAACGAGACGAGAGATTGCGTCCCTGCTCCATCGGCTCTTGCTTGCGGGCATGCTTTGCCGGAAGATTTAACAACCGAAAGACGCTGCTCTAACTGAAAAAGTTAAGGACATACGCATAAATGAAGACAACCGGCAGTTGTGGGTGGCGGGAAAAGAGGTTGTCCTGACATTGACGGAGTTTAAGTTGTTGCTTTATCTCTACCGTCATGCAGGGAAACTTTGTAAACGCTCTGCCATCATCCGAGATGTCTTTGATTATGAGGATGCTAGCCGAGAGACTGAAAGAAGTCTACTTAATACACATATTGGTCGACTGCGACAAAAAATCGAGATAGATTCTGGCCATCCCAAATACATTGTTACTGTTCGTGGACAGGGGTACAAATTGATCGTGCAGCCAGAGTAATTTGTCTTTACCCCTCCCTGGAAAAAATCAGAGGCCGTCATCTAGTGGATGATGGCCTTGTTGTTTTTGTGACCATTTTGATATGCTTTCCCGACGGTTTGTGATGCAACATTGATTTTTCTAAGCACTATACTGCACCTTTGACAGGAATTCGCGCTTCAACCGCGAGATGGCGGAAGAGAGTTCGTGCTACGCTATGTCTAGAAAGCCGGCCCTCACACTGAACAAAACCAAAACTGTGGGCAAAATAACATTCAAGCAAATGTTCTAATTGGGTTGCCGCCTAAGGACGAGCGAAGGAGGTGCGGAAATGAGAACGGGAACTGCGATCTTGGTCTTCGTGATATTCTTTACGCTTTTGTTGATGCTCTTCGGGGGATTAGTTGTTGAGTATCGAGACCAACAAGAAACTATTCGGGCACTTCGTGCTGAAAACCAAGCACTCCGTCTTGAAAACCAAAAATTGCAGAATGACCTTGAAGATGCCTATCGCCAAATTGACCAACAGGCCGAAAGAGTCGAAGCCTTAGAGCAGGACAATCAGCGGCTACAAGAGTTAGTGCAACAAGCTGAATCTCGTGAAGTGCCATCAGCCAACCTACCCGTCCAAATTATGCTGGTGCTCGTATTTCTAACTGTGGGTGGAATTGGCAGCCAGGTACTTGTGAGAAACACTACGCACTCACACAAAAGGACGTATCCGGCAGAGCTGTCTGACGCTGACAATACAGCCTTCATCCGAGTGACGCGAGATGAAGCCAAAGCTATTGCCAGTTGGCGTCGACGCAGAGCAAGAGTGCATTCAAATTGAGACGATAGCGCTTTGCATAGAGAAAACAGAACCATCTCGGCGGGAGGAATTTCCTCCCGCCACCCTTTTTAAAGAATGCTCCTTTGTCCTATTCCCTAATCCCTGAATTGTGCTATCATACAGGGGCTATGAGCCAACGGCAGCGACTGGTTTATTATCTCCTGCTCAACATCTTTGTCTCGGCCTGTGTGACCGGGAGCATCCTGTTCTGGTATGATCGCACCTATCGCCAGACGGCGATTCCGGCTGCGCCGGTCGCTCCGGCGGGATCGGCGGAAGCGCTCCCCGCGGCGACGTTGAACCCGGAGACAGACGTGCCGATCGAGATTGTCAGCGTAATCGGCGCGGGGACGTTGAGCGCCGAGACAGCCCTGCTTCGCTATAACGGCGAGGGCGAACTCGACCTGACCGGCTGGCGGCTGCAAGATGAAGATGGCAATACCTACATCTTCCCGCAATTGAAATTGTACCCAAGCGGCGCGGTGCAGGTGCATACCACCGCCGGAACGGATACGGTCGTGGACCTCTACTGGGGGCTGCGCCAATCCGTCTGGCAGTCGGG
>JAJRTM010000192.1 GCA_024278285.1 Planctomycetota bacterium | reverse complement strand
CGTTGTAAACCGCGCATCTGCGAAGCGGCTAAAATAAGTCATTCGTCTGCGGCACCATCCATGGCAAAGCCTCTGCTCCGTTAATCGAAATATTCAATCACATCCCCTGACAACATCCCCATGATAGCGATACCGCAAATCCAAGTGAATTCCAATCTGCCAATCGCCTAAGAACTTAACAATTTGGGTTCGCTGTGGCGACTTGCGGGGAAGTCGATGTTTTCAAAGGGGGTAAAGGTGGTTCGAGAACGCCTTTTGATTTTTTCCAGATTAGTAATCCTTCGATGATCATCCAGACTTGTATTGTCATAATGACAACCCCAAAACCGAAAAGCAGATAGTTTCCTGTCGTCAGCCAGCCAGTTTTTGAGTTGAACATGTTCCAAAGCATCGCCCAGGCGGGCAGGATGAGCATGATCGTCATAGGGATCGCAACAAAGGCAACTTTCTTCCCCCGTCTCCAAAGATAAAAGAATGTCACCATAAACGCCAGGCCTGCCAGAAGCTGATTGGTTGCCCCAAAAAGAGGCCAAAGAATCAGCCCGCCCGTGCCGAACGGCTTGCCCGTCCCAGCGGGAAGCATCGCCACAGTAAATCCGCAAACAACAGCCAGTGCTGTTGCCGCATACATGTTTTTCATGGGAGTTATTTTCAATGTCCCCGCTAATTCCTGAATGATGTACCGTTGCAGGCGTGTTGCTGTATCGAGTGTTGTTGCAGCAAAACAGGCTACCAGAACTGCAATAATTCCCGTTCCCATTACCAGCGGAATTCCCAGGGCAGAAAGAAAGTTCGCCCCACCATCAACAAAAGCACTCACTTTCGCAGAAAGCGAAAACGCTCCCCAGCCTGCTTCAGGATTGTAACGTGTGTGCCAGGCATCGATGCCGGTTAACATCTCGCCCCCTTCACCAATAACGCCCATCCCCAAACCAGCCGTGCAACAAAGGATGACCAAAACCGCGAGCGCTCCTTCAAGCAGCATCCCGCCATAACCGATGTATTGGGCATCGGTTTCACAAGCGACCTGCTTACTTGTTGTGCCGCTACTGACCAGACAATGAAAACCAGAACAAGCACCGCAGGCAATCGTGATAAACAAAAACGGCAACATCGGCGGGGCATCAGCCGGGATATCTCGGGCGATCATCGGGGCACTTGTCATAATGTCTGTTTGCTGAGAGAACCCCGCAACAACCAGGCCGGCGACCATCAAAAATAAGGCGACAAACAACTGATGCGAATTGATATAATCGCGAGGTTGAAGCAACACCCAAACAGGTAACACCGAAGCGATGTAGCAATAGATCATCAATAGGACGGTCCAAAAGACAATCGGGTTGATCGCATAACCAAGCATCGTTGCCGGCAACACAATGGGACACTTGTAAACGCCAACCGCAACCGCAACGTACAACAAAAACAACGCAATCAGCGAAGGGATAATCAACCCTCCTTTGCGTTTGAAAACCCAGAATCCAATTCCCACCGCCAACGGCATCGCCAGCCAGACAGACAGGACCGATTCCGGGTAGTCATTGAAAATAATCGCGATCACGAGTCCAAAAATGGCCAGCACGACCGTTAACGCAAAAAACAAGACAAGCAGAAACAGGAGTTTGGCTCGTGGAGAGATCATCCTTCCTGAAATTTCACCAACCGTTTGCCCGCGGTTTCGAAGTGAAACAACCAATGCGCCGAAATCGTGAACCGCACCGATAAAAATCGAACCAAATACAACCCAAAGCAGGGCAGGCAACCATCCCCAAAAGACCGCAATGGCTGGCCCGACAATCGGCCCGGTCCCTGCAATACTGGTAAAGTGATGCCCAAAAATGATACTCTTTTTTGTCGGAACAAAATCGATGTCATCCCGCATTTCGACACTCGGGACCAGCGCATTCTCATCCAGCCCAAATATCTTTTGGGATATCCAGCGACCGTAAAGATGGTACGCTGCAATGAACCCGAAAAATGAAAGAAACGCAACAAGCAGAGTAGTCATTATTTATTCCATCTAAATCTCTTTGAGCCGTAGGATGGCGTGCTTGCACCCATCAAATGCGGTCTCCACTTCAAAAAACTAACGCCGTTATTCCAACGTAGCCGGAACCAATCAGGCATCAAAAACGTAGGTTAGGCTTTCCAGCCTGACGAATGTGGTTACCAGGATAATCACCTTTTGATTGACCTGCAGATTTACTGTTTTCACTTGAAAAGTTTGTGCTACTAACGTTAAAAGTTTACGACACTTGCGCAAATTATTTCAAAACGAGAGCATCAAATTAGTGAGACATACAAGTTAAATATCGATGCCCTGATCACCTGTTATATTATTTTTCACCACGAAAAATACAAGGCTCAAAGAGACCAAGAAAGAAGAACAGAAACGTTGACTGAAAACTGATTCGCGAAAATTCACGTTTATTCGCGGTTCGATACCTTTCAATTAAGCAAACCTGATAACGCAGTCGCCTTCGGCTTGCCGTTAAACGATTTTCTTCTTTTTCGTTTCTTTCGTGGTTCTTTAAGAGTACCTCTATTTCATTCAAAAAACAGTCTGAACGGAGGGTAGACATTCCTGTCTGCCTTGAATACGCGATACTCAAACGCGACAGACAGGAATGTCTGTGCTCCGTTTTGAATTGACCACGAAAGGAACGAAAAACACGAAATAAGTAAATGCCAAAGACCTCTTTTTTTATCTTCCTGCGGTTCTCTGCAAACTCTGCGGTAAAATATTTTTGGTTCCGGATATGCCGGGTTAGGTATATTGCCTCAGGCTGGAAAGCCTAACCTACAGCTTCCTCGCAGCAAGAGGCATGCGTCATTTATAGAGGAAGTTTTCAATGATGTTGATCGCACATGGCGCGAGCATCTTGTGCCTGATGGCACCCGACCACTAAAGTGGTCAGGTTACCCTGTTTTTATAGTGCCGTTTCCCCCGATCCCTTTCTGAGGGACTTATTCACCAACGATAATGCTGTTTTCTGCCGCGGGGGACTTTCCTTTTCTACGGTTAATCGCAAACGGTTCGATTGGTATTCGTCAGTATTGATTCGCAACAATAACCGATGCTTCCCTTTCGTGACAGCGACATTTCCCCAGTTTTTAGAGTCTACTCGTTTGTTGTCCAGCCAGAGGATTATTCCTGAATCAGATTCAATTCCAAGTTTCAAATTCCCCGGAACGTTCACATCAATTTCTGCGTAAACGAAAACGATTTTATTTTTTGAAATGCGTTTTGCTTCATCGATCGGCAACTGACCAGAAGCGAGTGAGTAGATCGGTCGCCAGCGTTGTGGGGCGTACTCGAACAGGTAGTTGCGAACGGATTCTCCACTGAATTTATTGCCAGTTAGTTTACTGGGCGGCTTCTGATAAATACGCCAGCGATAAACGGTCGGCGTTGCAGCCATGGTATAGCCGGGGTCTTTGCCCAAGGCGGAAAGGTATCGCAGCAGATCAACAAGTTCATCGTGTGTGAGGAATTTCGTCAATCCGGTTGGCATTAAAGAATCTCCTTCTTTTTCGAATTCGATATCATCAACGGCAATCGTTTTTTCTTTCCCTTGTGCGTCTCGCAAAATAACTCGGTCGTCATCTTCATCGACAACAATTCCGATGTGTTGTAATCCGTCCACGTCGACGATCAATCTAGTTTTGTATGCTTCTTTAATTGCTTGCGAAGGTAACAGAAGCGCGTTGATTAAATAATCGATGGGCGAACTGCCGCCGATCGGGCTTAAATCGGGACCAATTTTTCCGCCTGCTTTCCCGATCGCATGGCACTTGTAACAATTCAGTTCTTCGCGACGAAATACCTGTTCGCCTCGGGCAGCATTCCCTTTGGTAAGAACTTCCTGAGTCAACGATTGTATCTCTTGTTTGGTCAGCGGTTTTGTTTTTGCATCTAGCCCAGCCGCTTTGGAAAGAGGATCGGATAACAGCGGGTCGTTACGCCCGGCTGTCAGCATTGCCCGCAACGCCAGCTTGGCGATATCGGGGTTGATTTTTTGTTGGCTGACTGCGTCTCCAAGTAACTTCGGTCCGTTTTTACGAGATAAAAATGGTTGGATGACACGATTAATATTATCTTTTTTTGTCGCATCCTTCAAATAATTCGCTGCCGCCAAAGCTGCTTTTTGCAGGTCGATTCCAGCGAGCGAACGAATGGCCTGCACTCGAACCGACTTCGGATTATTCGAGGAAGCCAGTAATTGAATACTTGCG
>JAJRTM010000191.1 GCA_024278285.1 Planctomycetota bacterium | reverse complement strand
TTCACTGGAACCGTTGCCTCGTACCCGCCAACAATTTGCTGAAAAAAGTCTGCTGCAACGTGAGCATCTGGAATCGACTTGAATAACCACTCGTGCATTTGAGTCAATTCTGCCGCAAGTTGTTCCAGGTCTTTCATATACAAGATGTAGAAACGTCCTCGCAAATAGATGAGACCACATCACGCAACTTATGCTCCATCTTGAGAAAACAGCGACGTGCCCCCAAATGGCAAACTTCGTCACAATGATCCGCCTGGGCAGTCAAAACGAAAGTTGGTGTCTGGGCATTTTGCGTCCCAGAAATCTCTTTCAGTACATCAATCCCACTCTTCCCCGGCATATTGACATCCAGCACCACCATATTAAACCGCTGCTTTT
Organism: Planctomycetota bacterium; assembly: GCA_024278285.1. Classification (GTDB taxonomy): domain Bacteria; phylum Planctomycetota; class Planctomycetia; order Planctomycetales; family Planctomycetaceae; genus Rubinisphaera. Next base: position 3,859 of record JAJRTM010000191.1, on the reverse strand, counting down.
TCAAAGCAGTCAATCCTTCTTCACCATCTTGGCAAAGCGTCACCGCAAACCCTGCTTTCGTAAACTTGGTATCCAACGCCCCTCGAATCGAAACATCATCATCCACCACAAGAACCTGTGGTAATTGGGACTGGATAGGCCGAGAATCAAGAATGGTGTTTGTCATTTTTTCTATACAATTATACCACACTTTCACTCGGTCCCCAAATTGAAATCTACGGAGTATCAAGCCTGGTAGGAGTAAAGTATTCAGGAAAAATCCCCGTGCCTTTCAACACGGGGTCTGTCTGAACTTTTCAGACTTATTCAGGCACAATGCTGACATTTTCCATGCTCCAGCGGTGTTTGAAGCATGAGGGATATTTCGCAGACGAAACTGTTGTTGTCATCATTGCCAGCGAGAGTCATCTGAATGAACCGCAGTGCTTGATCGCAATTGCAACAACTAAATGTAATGCTTTCGATCTGCATGATCTTGCCATCGGAGCAATTCCGTTTGAGAACACCGTATTCCTGCAAACGGTCTGTTGATGTGGAATCGTTTACCCAGACATATTGTGGATCGCCTCGAACAGAAAATGCTTTGCAGCAACACCACGTCATTTCAGTGAGCATTCGGGCCAGTTCTTCTGCCGATTCGATTTTACTGACGGACCAAATTCGATCATCGTGTAGCATCATGCACCTCCTTTCTGTTTCGCACGGCGTTTGCGAATCTTTTTGACTTTGTTGATAATGCAAAGACAAACAAATGAAGCGACCGTTTTGTGCCAACACTTGCCAAGGGATTGGTCACCCACCGTGTGAGGCGGCTTTTCTCCAGCATTCAGCCAGTCGTTTAAGGCCAGTACTAGTTTCTCAGCACTGTCCCATTCTTTGCGCTTGAGTGCCTTGAGCATTTCCTCCCAGGTTTGATTCGGGTTCAAAACGCACCCCCTTTCCAACGCTCCATTTCAGTTTCCTGAGCAGCCAGAAATGGAACGTAGTAGTCAATGCACCCATCACCAAAAGCATCCGGTTCAACCTTGTACGACTCTTCTTCACATTCCGCACAATAAACAGTCATCGTCGCATCATCAGCATCAACGACTTCCAGTTGACCGCCACAATTGCGACAGCAGCCATCATTGAGATTCACCAACATTTTCTTTCTCCCTGTGCCTGAAATTTTGAATGAGCTTCCCTGCCAATATGACAAGGAGAGGCAGAGTGAAGTAAAGAGAATCCCTGCGCAAGCAAGGTAGTCCGTTTTTTACGAACAGAGTGGATTCAGTTTGGGAATCCGCATACCACGCAGGTTAATTTAAGCGTTCTTCGGGCGAATCTGATTGAACCGGGCGGCTGTTTCAGCATCTTTAGCGTGATATTCGATATATTCCTGTGTGGTACGAATATCCTGATGCCCTGCCCATTGTTGAACCTGTTCGATTTTCGCTCCATGTTTCAATGCGTTATTCAAAGCCGTTTTGCGTAAGGAGTGCGTGCAGATACCACGTCGGTCAAGACGGTCAACTTCCAGGCCAACTTGTCTGGCATATTTTTTGATGGTGTAGAGAATCGTCCTGCCGGCAAGATGCCGCGTTGTGGGCGTTTTTCGATCTCGATCCAATGCAGGAAAGAGGGGGGCAAGTGGATCACTTTGAATTCCCGCTCTTTCAATCCAGCGCAGCACAAATGGTGCGGATTCCAATAAAGCGAGTCGTCTCGTGCGGTTGCCCTTTTCTGTCACAACAAGATACCAGTCGGTATCCGTTCGCTCCAAGTCACCAACTTTGGCTTTCGCGATGGCACTGCTGCGACAAGCCGTTTTGAAATAAACAAACAGTAACGCCTGATCCCGCATGCCCAGCGGAGTTGAAATATCCGGTGCTTCGAGCAGTGCAATGGCTTCTTTTTCACTGAGTGCAGGCGTCGTATTCTTATCAACTCGCGGTGAAGTGACTGCTTGAATATCACTCACAGTATTCCAATCGACAAATCCTTTCTTCCCGAATTGCTGATACGTTCCACGAAGCACAGATAACGCACGAGCCACCGTGCCGGACTTCTTTCCAGATTGTAGCAGCGATTCCTTGTAGAGCCGCACATGATCGCCCGTCACATCAAACGGATGAACGCCAGATTCCCGCATAAAGGCAAAAAACGCAGAGAGATCAGCAAAGTAATCCTGACGGCTTTTGGGAGAGGGAAGTGCATCACAAAACCACGGCACAATGGCAGCAGCCGCCTCATTCGCTTCGCATTGCGCGAACAATTCATTGAGAACAACAGAAACATTCTGTTCTGTTGAAAGGTCAACTGCCCGAAGAGATTTTTGTTGAGAACGGGGCAACTTGACAACTGACTGCAAATTGTTGTCTGGTGGATTCGATTTTTTGAAAGCAATCGCTTCTGAAAAGAAACTCCTTTTGCACGTCCTGCTGAACCCGTTTTGCGACCACGAGCCGATGAATAAAACGTCCGTTCTTTCATAGCGCCTAAAGCATCTTACTGGAAACAAAAGTATTACTCAAATTGCAATGCCATGAATTCTGTAAATGAAAGCTATGATAATATCGGACACACAATCAATACTCCCCAAGTACTTCGCCACCATTTCGAGTGCCAAGACCTTGGTAAATCGTGATATCGATATTCTCAGAAAGAAACTGAACACGACCATCAGCAAATGCAAATTGAACACCACCTTGGTGCCTGCTGCGAGCGTACATAACCGCTGGCTTCGTACCATCATCAGTACAAGGAGCCCAAGGATAATTGCCACAGCCAGCTCCATAGTGATTGTCGGGGACGAGGGTATTAGGATTGTTTAATGTGCTAAAGCAACTCTCCATATCCCACCCTAAAAAATAGTTTGCAGTAAAATCTCGTTCTAAACCAGTTAGCACAATAGGCTTCTGAGCAGCCTCACCAAGAAACAGCGTATTGGAAGTTCCGTCAACGATAACAGACATTCTAGTTGAGGACATACCATAGAATATGCCATTGAGAGGAAGAGCTACGCCAACGCCTCCAAATTCTTCTGAACCAGCACAGGCTACGTAGTTACCCTGAAAACCAGTCGCACCAACTTTTCCTGAATATGGATCTGACGGGCATGTGAGAGTTGGAACTACGACCTCTTTACCTGTAAAATGTTGCGAGAGCTTAGTTTCAAATTCTTTCGTGAATTGCTCATACACATTGCCCTGCTCAATAAACGGGTAAATGTATAACGCCCAAGTTGTACTGGAAGGAAAACCAAAATTGGTTCTGATGTTGTTAATCTGCCCGAACGGGAAAACTCGGTGGGTGTCGTGGTAGTTGTGTAGGGCGAGGGCGATTTGTTTTAGGTTGTTTTTGCAACTGGAACGGCGGGCGGCTTCGCGGGCTTGTTGGACTGCGGGAAGCAGTAACGCAACCAGAACCGCAATGATCGCAATCACGACCAGCAGTTCGATTAACGTAAAAGCAAAACGACACCGCTCTCGTAAAATGGGCTTTTTCATGGAATAACTCACCTGACTACATTGACCCGCTTAAAATGGTAGGAATGAAAAGAGTCATCATAACCATTCAAAGACCGTTTTTGAAGAAAAACATGTAGAGATCTTTGTTTTTGAGGACAGATCAGGAAAGGGTGTTATCCGGGAGTACAGATGATAACACTACGGTGGGACCATTTCCAACACAAATCAAGCCACCCAAGTGGTCCCCTTTTGCACGCACATTTCCACCTGGCCCGGCCACTCAAACGAATTCGCGAAACCGATGCCATTTTCGAAAACGTTCAACGCGAAAATGAAGCCTCTGACAAACGCGAAGATTCATTGCGAATTTCGATAGACGCCAAGGCGAAAGTCGATCTGGGAGACTTTTC
>JAJRTM010000190.1 GCA_024278285.1 Planctomycetota bacterium | reverse complement strand
GGCAGAAGAAACACTTAAACTCTCAGATCATGCCTATCAGGCTGGCGAATTGAACTTCCTGCAAATGCTTATTGTCCGCAGAACTTATTTTGAATCGAACCTACAGTCAATCAACGCGATTCGCAGACTTGCCCAGGCCCAAGTTAGCATCGATGGTTTGATGCTTAATGGTGGGCTAGATAAAACAACTGGCTATAGCGCAGGCAGCAGTCGTGCCCTACGCGGCCAAACACTCAGCGGACAGTAGAAAGACTTCAGGGGTTCAAAAGCCTCAAGTCATCAACGACAAACAATCCATCTTTGCGGATTAGTTCGTCATCGAACCAGACTTCACCACCCCCGAACTCGGGGGTTTGTGCAAGGACCAAGTCCCAGTGGACTGCACTTCGATTGCCATTATCTGCGGTGGTGTAAGCATTACCTGGGGTGAAGTGCAGTGACCCGCCAATTTTTTCATCAAACAGCGTATCGAGAATTGGCTGCTGAATTTCGTAGTTCACACCTAATGAAAATTCACCGATAAATCGAGAGCCATCATCAGTATCGAGAATTGCATTTAGTCGCTCGGTTTCATTTCCACAGGTGGCTTCTACTATTTTTCCATCTTGAAATACAAAGCGAATTCCCTGGAAAACCGTCCCCTGATAACGCGAGCCGATGTTGTATGTGATTTCGCCATTCACACTGTCGCGCACCGGCGCGGTAAAGACTTCTCCATCGGGAATATTTCTGCGTCCGTTGCACGGGATGACGGGAATATCGCGGATCGAAAATGATAAATCTGTTCCGGGCGAAACGATTCGTACTCGATCTGTTTTTAACATTCGCTCGACAAGCGGTTGTTGAGCCTTTTCCATTGCTGCATAATCTGCGGTACAAACACGGTAGTAGAAATCTTCAAACGCATCGGTACTCATATTGGCAGATTGCGCCATCGAAGGTGTTGGGTAACGCAGCACCACCCAGCGGGTTTCAGGCACACGAATTTCAAAATGGACCGGCTGCACATAAAGCTGCTGATACGCTTCCAGTTTTCCAGCGGGAACATCGGAAAATTCGGCATTATTATTGGAAGCACGAATTCCGATATACGCATCCATCTGCTTCATACGAGCGGCATCGATTTGAGCGACAGTTTTCAGCGTTGCTTCATCGGCTGAAATAATCCAGTCCCGCATAATCTGATTATTACGCAGTTGCACGACAGGAATTGCACCGACGCTTCGCACTTTATTCACAAGCAAGCTGACTAATTCAGGCGAAGGTAAATCAAAAGCCTCGATAAGAACTTTTTCCCCTGCTTTAAGCTGGCAACTATGCCCAACAAGAAGATCTGCCAACTGTGCCTTACGATGATCCATCAATTTCACCTGTATCTATTTGTTAAGTTATTTATGCCAGAAGTTTGGTGACAACTTTTGCGGGAGCGACTCCAATTAGTTTTTGGTCGAGTCCCTGGAATGGTACTGAAAGGTTGTTGCAATCCAAGCCTAGCAGGTGCAGAATTGTCGCATGCAAGTCGTAAGTCGGAACGATATCTTCAACCGCATTGAAGCCGAGTTCGTCGGTAATACCATGGGTAATGCCTCCCTTGATGCCGCCCCCGGCTAGCCAGACGGTAAAGGCGTTCGGGTGATGATCACGTCCATCGTTTCCGCCCTGCACCATCGGCGTGCGTCCAAACTCTCCGCCCCAAATGACGAGCGTGTCTTCAAGCATGCCACGTTCTTTCAAATCCATAATTAAAGCCGCAGATGCCTGCTCGGTATTCTTACAATTATTTTTAATCCCTGCTGTTAAACCGCCATGCTGATCCCACGCTTCATGGAAAATCTGTACAAATCGAGTTCCTTTTTCCAACAGACGCCTCGCGAGCAGACAACTGTTTGCAAAAGAAGGTTTGCCCGGTTCTGCCCCGTAAAGTTCAAGTGTTTTTTTCGATTCCTGATTCAAATCGACCACATCGGGCGTTTCTGCCTGCATACGAAAGGCCATTTCGAAAGAGTTAATTCGTGTCGCAATTTCTGGATCCTGCATCTCTTTTAATTGAATGCCGTTCAAAGCGTTAATGGCATCCAGAGAATCGCGTTGCAGTTTAATATCGACACCTTTCGGATTGGAAAGATACATGACCGGTTCGCCGCTGGCTCGAAATTGAACTCCCTGATAGGTCGTTGGCAAAAAACCACTTCCCCAGTTCGAGCTACCGCCACTTGGCCCTTTAGAGCCAGTGCTGAAAACAACGTAGCCGGGAAGGTTTTGTGATTCTGAGCCAAGACCGTATAACGTCCATGCTCCCATACTGGGGCGACCAAATTGCGGGCGCCCCGTATTCATTTCTATTTGAGCTGGCGCATGATTGAATGCGGTTGTCTTCATCGATTTGATAATCGCGATATCATCAACAACTTTCGCCATGTTCGGCAGCACTTCAGAAAGTTCGGCTCCACATTGGCCATGTTTCGCAAATTTGAATTTTGGTCCGAGCAGCGTCGCCCCCGGCATAATGAACGCAGAGCGATACCCTTTCATCAATTCCGCCGGCGGAAGCTTGCCGTTATATTCGGTCAGCTTCGGTTTGTTATCAAACATCTCTAAATGAGACGGTCCGCCCGCCATAAACAGATAAATAACCCGTTTGGCTTTCGGGGCAAAATGAGGTTTCTTCGGAGCAAGCGGATTCTGATTCGCCGATTCTGCCTGCACCTGCTGCTTGAGAAGATCAGCCATCGCGATCGCCCCAAGGCCAACGCCGCAATCCTTCAAAAACCAACGTCTTGTGCGCTGAAGAGGGTCTTCATGTCGGTGAAGATAAGTTTGACAGTTCATGAATTTGCTCGCTAATTGGTTACTTATTATTCAGGAAACAATTTGCCGTATACACTGTTATGCTGCACACGGTCAATAATTTACATTTTTTGGTTCTTCATACTTTATAATGGCTGGGACATTTTACAGCCACGGATGAACACGGATTTCCACGGATCAATTCTCCTGAAAAGACAAGGACGATATCAGGGACAGAAGAAAAGAACTGAAAATAATCCTGTTGCGTGAGTGACCTTTTTTTGATCTGTGCTACTAACGTTAAAAGTTTACGACGCTTTCGCAAATTATTTCAAGGCGAGAATATAACATCAATGAGGCATACAGGTTAAATATCGATGCCTTGGTTACCTGTTTTTGTTTTTTACCACGAACCTGGTGGAACAGAAACCATGCCTGGAAATTAATTCGCGAAAACTCACGTTTATTCGCGGTTCGACACCTTCCAGAAAAGCAAACCGATTTACGCAGTCGCCTTCGGCTTGCCGTTAAACAATTTTTTTTCGTTTCTTTCGTGGTTCAAATCTTTGTTTGGTTGCGGCAATGCCGCGCTGGGTGAATCCGTGGCTCTTTTTTCTTTTAGCCACTAAAATGTGGGAAGAACCCATTTTTTAAACAACAGGCCGAAGTTAAATTTGTCCCTTTTGAGCAAAGCATACTTGATTGCGCAGTCGCCTCTGGCTTGCCGTTAAACGAATCATCTGTGATCGTGCAGAGTATAATTAGAAATTGTTTTACCCTTTGCTGATCGTTTCATCCAAATTCAGAATGACACGGGCAAGGATTGTCCATAAAGCCATTTCAGAGGCTGCAATTTTGACACTGGTTGGCAGTTTAATAACCCGCTTTCCGGCTTCGTCGGTTATCAATGCCATCGCGTCTATTTCTCCTGAAGCAATGCGTTTCTTTTGAGCATTGATAAGATCAGTTAACAGTTTTAATTCTTCTTTTGTGGGAGAACGTGTCAAACAACTTCGGAAGGCATATTTAATTCTCCCAGCATCTTTTTTTCCGCCTAGCTGAATTGTTTTTAACGCTAAACCTTGTGCGCACTCCATGAACAGTTTTTCGTTGAGTGTTGTCAGCGCCTGCAGTGGTGTGTTACTGCGATCTCGACGAACACAGGAAGAGTCTCCGTTAGGTGTATCAAAGTTTTTAAGAACAGGATACGGCACCGACCGATAACGGAAGGTGTAAAGTGCACGGCGATATTTACTGTTACCAGCAAATTCATCCGGCCATTTTTTTGTCCCATAACTTGCCGGGGGCAGATACAAATATTTGGCTGAGGGAGGATAAACTCCCGGTCCTCCTATTCGTAAATTGATCAACCCGCTGGCAGAAAGTGAAATATCACGGACAATTTCGCCATCGACACGAAAACGCGGGCCATGCGCAAGCAGACGGTTGTAAGGATCTTTTTTCAAGAGTGCCGGTGTTGTCTTTGAAGATTGTTGATACGTGGCAGAAAGCACAATGGTCCGGTGCAGTTTTTTCATACTCCACCCCTGATCCATTAATTCAACAGCGAGCCAGTCGAGCAATTCCGGATGGGTAGGAGCTTCTCCCTGTGAGCCCAAATCTTCGCTGGTTGCTACAATCCCCTTGCCAAAAAAAACTTGCCAGGCTCGATTAACCGCCGCTCGCGCAACCGTGGGAGAGCTTCTATCCGCAATCCATTTCGCGAAAGTCAGCCGGTTCAGCGGCTGATTTTTTGGAAGAGGATTCAGAATCGCAGGGACTCCCGCGGTTACCTTCTGCTTCGGTTTCAGGAAATCGCCTCGATCCAGAAAGTATGTATCACGAGTTTCAGTCGTCCGTTCCATCATCACCAGTTGCATCGTTCCTTCGGGATGCAGTTTCCACAATTGGGCAATCTGTTCAT
>JAJRTM010000189.1 GCA_024278285.1 Planctomycetota bacterium | reverse complement strand
GGAGGTTACAACAACCGCAACACGGAAGCCCCGCCCGGCCCCCAGCCGATCTGGATTGGCATCCGCCGCATGACCGACTTCACCCTCGCCTGGCTCACCTTCGGCCCCGGCAAAAAAACTTATGTATAAACAACAGGTGCAAGCACGCCATCCTACACTGTGGAGTAAAATACTCAAAGAGATTCGCGGTCATTCGTGGTTCATCATTTTGTTTCATTCCGGCTATTGATAAAATAATTTTTTCATGCAACAGACTCATTTAATTTGTTTTCTGGCCAGCTATTTTCTTGCCTTCGTGCTGGAATTGAGCAGGCTTTGGCGTGCGAAGCCGTGGCAGCATATCGCTGCGGTTCTGGTGACTGCTGCGGGTCTGGTGGCGCATACCTGGTATTTGCTCGGGCGTTCTTTTCAATCGCAGTTGCCTCCGCTGTTGAGTTCGAGCCACGATTGGCTGCTTGTTTCCGGCTGGCTCGTTGTCGCGATTTATCTTGTTTATTCGCTGAAAGTCGGTAAACGCGAAGGATATAATTCGTTCGGTTTATTTGTGCTGCCCGTGGTGTTACTGCTTGTCGTCGCGGCGGCGCTGTTGGACGATGCTCCCAGTAAAGCGGCCCAGGCGGAACGGTTCTGGACGATGCTGCATGCAGGGTCTCTTTCGATTGGCATTACGGGTGTGTTCATCGGTTTCCTTATCAGCCTGATGTATCTGCTTCAGCACCGCAGATTGAAAATGAAAATGAATTTGCGTCCCGGTTTTTCGCTGCCGCCGCTGGCAACATTGGCACGGTTCAATTATTGGGCCGTGATGGTTTCTTTTCCGATGTTAACAATCGGCTTGATCACCGGTGTCGGCATGGCGATTTCTTCTCCGACCGGCAAAGCGATTTTCTCCTGGAAAGACCCGATTGTGATCGGCTTTTGCGTTGTCTGGGTTGCGATGTTCATTTTATTCCTCTGGCTCGCCAGAAAAAAAACCGGGCACGGCAGGCAAGTCGCCATGCTGACCGCCTGGGCGTTCGGGTTTCTTATCGTCACACTTCTTGGCTTGCAAGTGCTGGTCAGTTTAATCGGAATACAATCACACAATGGATGATATTATGTAGGGTGTGTCATGACGCACCTTTTATCCGCATACCTTATTTGGTGCGTTTCAACGCACCCTACTTATTCGTTAACTAGAAACTAAATAACTGTAGTTTGAAATTATAAAACTGTGAAATTACGAGTTGTTTACTGCAATCATGAAACGGCGAACCTTGATGTTCGAGAACGGTTAGCGTTCTCCAGCGAGGAACGTTTTGGCTGCGCGTATGAACAACTTCAAAAAAAGTTTCCCGGTATCGAAGTGGTGATTGTTTCAACATGCAATCGCATTGAAATTTATTTCGGGACAGAACAGCGAAATAACTTGCCGGGACAGGATGAAGTGGCTCGCTTTATTTCGGAATTTCACAATGTTCCGCTGGATGATTTCATCAACGAAATTCGCCACGAAACAGAACTCGAAGCCGTTCAACATCTGTTTCGCGTCGCGTGCAGCCTGGATAGCATGGTGCTGGGAGAAGCCCAGATTGTCAGCCAGATTAAATCGGCTTATCAACGGGCAGCCGATTGCGATGCGGTTGGCCCGTTGACGCATCACCTGTTTCAATCTGCAATGAGCATCGCAGGAAGAGTTCGCACGGAAACGAAGCTTTCGGAAGGACGCATTTCGATTGCTTCGGTGGCGGTCGGTGAATTCGGCAAAAGCATTTTCGAACGGTTCGATAACAAATCGGTCCTCATTCTCGGAGCAGGAGAGATGGCCGAAGAAACGCTGCGGTATCTCAAAGATGAAGGCGTCCAAAAAATCACTGTGGCGAATCGAAACTTCCAGCGAGGCGAACAGCTTGCTTCGAAATGGGGAGGTCAGGCGATTCGGTTTGATCAATGGGAATCGCATCTCTCGCAGGCGGATGTGATTGTCAGTACCACCGGAGCGACCGAGCCGATTATTTCAGTACAGCGTTTTCGCGAACTACGCCAGCAATGCCCGATCCAGCGAACGCTTTTCATTCTCGATCTTGGTGCGCCACGCGATTTTTCCCCGGAAATTGCCGCCGTTGATGATAACGTCTTCCTTTATGATATCGACGATCTGGAACAGACTTGCAATCGTAATCGCCAGGCTCGAAAAAAAGAGATGCTCAAGGCGAATAAGTTGGTCCGTGCGGCGAGCGATCAGTTTCTGCACGAATTTTATCATCGCCAAACCAGTCCGGTCATTCAGGAACTTCGCGAAACCTGGCACGAAATTGGTCGCAGCGAATTAAGCCGTCTCTTCAAAAAACTAGACGACGTTTCCGAACAGGATAAGCAACAGATCGAACAGACAATCAACCGCATTGTCAACAAATTACTGCATCCGCCGCTGGAAACGATTAAGCATCAATCCAAAGAGGGAACGCCTCACTCGTTGTTGAAGACGGTCAAAGAATTATTTCGATTGGGAGAAGATTCAAGAGAATGACAAAGTCCCGCCGCCCCAAACGAAATCAATCTGGAGAAACTTCCGAACAACAATTTCCCAGCGATGACGATATCGCTTCGCTGGAAATTATCTGCGAAGATGGCCCTTTAATTGCCGTCAACAAGCCGGCTGGCATGTTAAGCCAGGGGGCACCGCGCGGCGTGTTTTGTTTGCCCGATTATGTGAAAGCGTACCTGAAAAAGAAATACGACAAGCCGGGAAATGTTTACCTGGGCGTGTTGCATCGTCTGGATCGCCCGGTGACAGGGGTTTCGATTTTTTCCCGCAATTCAAAATGTGCAGCCCGGCTGTCGGAACAGTTCCGTGAACGTCAGGTGCAGAAAACATATCTTGCGATTCTCGAAGGACGCCTGCAAAACAAAGAGGGAGAACTGATCGATTTCATCCGAAAAATTCCTGATCAGGCGCGAGCGGTCATCGAACAGACCGAATCTCAGGAAGCAAAACGAGCCGTGTTGAAGTACCGCGTTCTGGGAGAAACGAATGGGCTTTCTATCCTTGAAGTTAAGCCGATTACCGGCAGAATGCACCAGATTCGAGTGCAGTTTGCATCGCGCGGGAACCCGGTTTTGGGAGATCAACTTTACGGAGCCAAGCGAACCATCGACCTGCAACCGCTACACGGCGATTATACGCAGCGGGTTGGCTTACACGCCTGGAAGCTGAAAGTGTTGCACCCGGTCCGCTACGACGAATTGGAAATCACCGCCCCGCTACCATCCGACTGGCCCAAAGTGGCTCGGCAATTTATCCCGGAATAGAATGATTCTCTCAATTGAGTCAACGCCAAGTGAATGACTCGTAGGATGGCGTGCTTGTACCCATCAAATACGGTCTCCATGTCATTAATTTAACACCGGTGAATCCATCGCAGGATCATAACTGTTCGAACTCTTTTCTGTTATGGAGTAGCCGGAACCAAACAAATTTCAGGCGAGCCGGGTCAGTGATGACCCTGGTAACTTTCAAGTACCAATTGGTTGCCGATCTGTAACAGCAGAGTTACCAGGAGGTTAACACCCCCGGCTCGCCTGGAAATATCCTGCCATTTTTGCAGCCTTTCTCGTTGCGTTGTATCAAAATTAACGGTATTGGCGATTACGTTGCTAAAGAGTTCAAGCATTCCGAGTCAGATTTTCTGTCGCTTTGTTCCTGGTCGATTCTCCGAGCTATGTTTGGGATGAAGTCTGAATCAGTTGAGGGCTTATTTTAGTGATGGAAGATGTATGTCAAAGTTATCGCCAACAGAATTTCTTGATCGTCTCAAATCCGAGTGCCTGGAGCAATCAACATCGGATCAGGGGAGCGGACTGCCTGAACTGAATTCGCTTGACTTTTCTGACCTTGAACAGAAGCTGCCCGGCGATCTTGGTAATTCTGAAGTTGAGAACAGCGATGAGCAGCCTGCTCCATCGCCGCATGATTCACCTGGTAAATCTGAAGCGGCAAGTGATCAGGCCAAGATAAGGCAAACAGAGAAAAAGAAAGAGAAGCCACCCACACCCTCGGCAGTAAAAAACGATTCCTATCTGGCTGAGTTGTTTGATCGGGTGAGCAATTTGCTCGGCGATGAAGGAGATGAACAAGTTCATTTCATTCCCAAATCTCCCGAATCTTTGGAAGCAGCCGGGTTGAGCGAAGATGATGTCGAGCGTTTGATTTTGAAATACCTGCTCGCCAGAGGCCTGGCGTCCGGTCGGCAAATATCACAACAAATTCGTATTCCATTTGCTTTGATTGACCCGCTGCTGAAACGCTGGAAGTATGACCAAGTTCTCGATTTGCGAGACTCTGCAGAAATGGGAGATTACTTCTATTCGATTACAGAACTTGGTCGAGAAAAAGCGAAGCGATTTTCCGAAGAATGTTACTACTTCGGTTCTGCTCCGGTGCCGTTAAAAGATTATCTTAAAGCGATGGAAAAGCAGAGCATTGCCAAGCAGGTGGTTCACGAAGAAGACTTGCGAAGAGCATTTTCTGATTTACTGATTGCCCCCGAAATGCTCGATAAACTTGGTCCCGCGATAAATTCAGGACGTGGCATGTTTCTGTTTGGGGAAGCAGGAAATGGGAAAACAAGTATTGCAGAACGGATGACATCCTGTTTCGGTTCTTCCATCTGGATTCCGCGAGCCTTGTTGATCGATGCAGATATTATGCGTCTGTATGATCCCGGAGTTCACGAAGAAGTTCAAAACGAACAGGAGCAGGGGATCTTCGATCTTTCCGGTGTCGATCAGCGCTGGGTTCAGATTACTCGCCCGACCGTTGTTGCGGGGGGAGAGTTGACGATGTCCGAATTAGAAGTGACACAAAATCCACAGACAAAAACTTGCGAGGCGCCCCTGCAATTAAAAAGTAATTGTGGAACATTGGTCATTGATGACTTCGGACGCCAGGCGATGCCCGTGGATGAACTGCTTAACCGCTGGATCGTTCCGTTAGAAAAACGATACGACTACCTCAACATGCCCAGCGGAAAAAAAATTCAGGTTCCTTTTGATCAACTAATCGTTTTTTCGACGAATCTGGAACCGAAAGATCTGGTCGACGGGGCGTTCCTGCGCAGAATTCCATATAAAATTGAAGTGACCGATCCTTCGCGGGAACACTTCGTTCAACTGTTTCAAATTATGGCACCATTAACCGGGATGGAATTTGATGAGGAGTCGGTAGAGTACTTGATAAAAACACATTACGAAAAAGTAAATCGCCCGTTCCGTGCCTGTCAGCCACGCGATTTACTGCTTCAAGTACGAAACTTCTGTGTGTATAAACAAATAGAAAAAAAGATGAGCCCGAGTGCATTCGATTTCGCGGTAGAGAATTATTTCTCGATCATGTAATCATTTTATGATCGAGATTTACATTTGCAGCCCCTGCCGGTTTACACAAATTTATGATTCTTGGCAGAACTTAATGACTAAAAGGAAAAAGAGCCACGGATGAACGCGGATCAAGCACGGATGAAACCATTCCATCACACCTTCAGTTTTTCAGTTCATCGTAGTTGTAGGATGGCGTGCTTGCACCCATCTTCGCATGCCGAGTTGCGTTCAATGAAAAAGAGAGAGTTGATCTGTTATAATTGTGCCATTGATTTACCGGCATGGGACTAATGAACTGGAAACCGTATTTGATGGGTGCAAGCACGCCATCCTATCAGTTTGAGATGAAGTTTCCAAAAGAAATATTCGTGTCAATTGGTGTCTATTCGTGGTTCAAATCTCTGTTTGGTTGCGGCTATGCCGCGATGGGTTCATCCGTGGCTTTTTCAAATCTTCAGCCACTAAAAACAGAGTCAGAATCAATTTTATAATGAGTTCCATGATTTGCGATTCACTGACACAGTTCAAATTACCAATGACAGATTCAATCCCAGCACGGCTGGTCTGTTCTGACCGCCGTAACCAAAATGATGTTTTTCTAAAATTTCAGAGCCGTTTGCAAAATTTTACCGTTAGTAATATTGAATCTGGCGTTCGCGTTCAGATTCTGCATGAATCCGATATGAATGCTCAGTCGCTCGCAGCCTGGGATGATTTGGAACGTCATGCCGTTTCTTCTACGCCCTATCTTAGTCGAGCATTTATGGAGGCAGCGATTGCTGCACAACTTGGTCAGCAATCGCCGATTTACATTGTCATTGAACAAGACAACCGGTGGATCGGACTGGGAGTATTTGAATCGGTTGCTGCAACGCGAGTCGTCCCCGTGCCTCACTTGCGCAGTTGGCGAACGAATCATACTTTCCTGGATGGTATGCTGATTCGGGCAGGAGAAGAACAGCCTGCTTTGAATGCCTTTTGGAATTTTATGAAAAACAAACATCATTCCTGGTACGCGGTCGAATTCAGGCAATTGGCTCAGGATGATCGTACGTCAAAACAAATTGAAAACAGTGCAACAGAGGCAGGTGTTGAATTCATTAAAGGACCGAGCAGCCAGCGTGCCTCCATCGAAATCCCCGAGAGTAATTCAGAACACTCCAATGGGATTTCAAAACGACGCGCTCGCAGTTTAAGACAGGGCTGGAACTGGCTGAGTAAACAGGGAAGAGTCTCTTTTGGCATTCAGAAAAATCGAAAGAAGATCAAGCAGTCTGCTCTCCGATTTCTGGAACTTGAAGCGATGGGCTGGAAATCAGCCGCGGGGACTGCGCTGGCTTCACACGAAACAGAAAAGAAATTCTTTCTCGATCTGGTTGATCGTTTTGCCCAACAATACCGTGTCTTCTTTCTTGAATTATCGATTAACGAAACTGTCATTGCCAGCGTCGTTCATTTTGTGGCAGGGGATATTTCCTACGCATTCAAACTTGGCTGGGATCCGCGTTTCTCGCGTGGCTGCCCTGGTTTTCAGATTAAAGCACAAGCTTTATTTCATACTCAACGGTTGCTGCCCCATTTGAAAATGATCGATAGTTGTGCTTGTCCAGGCTCGTTTATTGAGTATGTTTGGGGAACGCGGCGGGAGATCGCTCCGCAGATTTTCATCACCAGTCGCCTCGCCAATGTCGCCTGTTCGATGCTCGGGGGGATTAAGTGGATTCGAGATCGCGGTTGCCAGTTCTTTCATATTTCCAGAGGCCAGCACGATGCAAATTCCTGAAAATATTCGTACATTCGTTTTTCCAGGAAAAGATGTTTCTTCACTCGATCTAAAAAAACATCTTCCTGCCTTAGATGGCGTTCGCGGGTTGGCGGTACTGCTGGTACTTTGCTACGACTGCCTGAAGCTGCATAACGATGGTTTCATTCCAACAATGATTGCACGAAAATTCGCCGCCTCGGGATGGATTGGCGTTGACCTTTTCTTTGTTCTGTCCGGTTTTTTGATTACAGGAATTCTACTTGATACCGTGGGACGCAAAGGCTACTGGAAAAGTTTCATCCTGCGGCGATCCGTTCGTATTTTTCCTTTATACTACGGCACGTTAATTGTTGTTTTCGGTATCGCCCCATTGGCTTGGCTTGCCTTGGGGTATGAATCTGGAACCGGGGCATTGGCTGCGGTGAAGGAAACACAATTCTGGTATTGGGGCTATCTACAAAACTGGCTGTTCGCCTGGCAGGGAGCCTGGCCCGATGGGCGTGTGCTGAATCACTTCTGGTCGTTAGCGGTGGAAGAACAGTTTTATTTGATCTGGCCCTTTGTCGTGGTTGCCTGTTCCCGCAAACGTCTGGCCTGGCTCTGTTTCGGTTTGTGCCTCTTTGCACTTGCCCTGCGGTATGTCCTGCTTACCAACGGCGTTCCCGGTGTTGCCATCTATGTCATGACGATTACCCGCATGGACAGCTTATGTGCAGGGGCGCTGCTGGCGATTGCGTTTCGCGATCCCGGTTGGGTGTCGCGCTGGGCCAAATATCTGCCGATGATGTGTGCAGCAGGTTTCGCCATGCTGATTGGAATCGACACTATTTATCCCGTGTTGAAAAGTGAATCTTTCGCTGCTTATTCAATCGGTCACACACTTATCGCAACCGTTTTCGCCCTGCTGATTGGTACGTTGGTACTCCTCTCGCAAAGACATCTTCTCTCGCGCCTGTTTTGTTTTCCCGGTTTAATCTCTCTGGGTAAATACAGTTACGCGATCTATGTGTTTCACCGTTTCGTTTACCGAGCGGTAAAATCTTTCGATTGGAGTTTCCTGCCGGAATCTTCACAGGGCTGGGCCATCTTTGCAGCGACTCTTGCTTCATCGTATTTGATTGCACGAAT
>JAJRTM010000188.1 GCA_024278285.1 Planctomycetota bacterium | reverse complement strand
TGATTCAGTTTGTGTACATGGGGAAGGGCTTGCATCAGGCAAGCGAAGTTCCTTCCTCTATATTGGCGGGTGTGTTTGAATCGATTATTGCAGCGATTTATCTGGATGGTGGTTTCGATGCGGCATACCAGTTCATATCCAACAATCTCGATGGATTGATCAGTCATGCAGCAGAAACAGCGCACAATCGTAATTCTAAAAGTAAGCTCCAGCAGTGGACGCAAAAAGAACTGAGACTGACACCAACTTACGAATTACTCAGCGAAACCGGTCCAGATCATTCCAAAAACTTCCAGGTTTCAGCCGTCATCGGAACGAACAGTTACCCATCTGCCTGGGGCTTGAACAAAAAAGAAGCCGAGCAAAAAGCAGCGCTCAATGCGTTGCAAGAATTGCAGGGTAAAGCAGAGACCTCAAGCGATTCTGATTCGTAATACACTACTTGCCGTAATAATGGCACAATTGTTTAACGGCAAGCCGAAGGCGACTGCGTATGCGGGCTGGATAAAAAGGCTCGAATGTCACCTTCGCCTTGCCGTTTAGTAAATCAACAGTAACCGTATGAAGTACAGGCTCCGCTCTGGTGGACTTTTTTCATTCTTGATGAGATTTCCTTATGTTCAAACGTAATCTTATTTCTTTCGCTTTACTTACCATTCAGATAATCTTTCTGATTGGCTGTGAACGGACTCCGGCAAAAGAACCGGAAGCTGCCGGCGTCGCGAGCGTCTCTGATACATCTCAATCGGAGCCTGCCGACGTGGAAGGGGAAGACTGGCCCGTTTTTCTGGGCAACCAAAATTATGGTCTTTCCCAAGAGACGGGCTTATTGAAATCCTGGCCGCAGCAAGGGCCGCGGCTTGTCTGGGATCGTGAAATCGGGACCGGCTACAGTGCTCCTTCGGTCCGTGGAAATCGGCTGGTTGTTCATCACCGAATTGATGACGTAGAAATTGTAGAGTGCCTGGATGCCGGGTCTGCAAAAGTTTTATGGAAGTATGAATCGCCTTCTTCATTCGCCGATCCCTACGGTTACAACAACGGTCCACGTTGTACGCCACTACTGACAAAAGATCGCTGTTATACATTCGGCGCACAGGGGCGGTTATTATGTTTGGAGCTGGCTACGGGGAAAAAAATCTGGGAACGTGAAACAGGAAAAGAATTCAATATTCCACGTGCTTTTTTTGGAGTCGGTGCAACGCCTATTCTGGAGGGGAATCGGCTGATTGTGTTTGTAGGCGGACAACCAAATTCCGGCGTAGTCGCTTTTGATGCCGGGACAGGCAAAACATTATGGGAAAGCGTTGGTAAGAAAACCTGGAGCGGTGTCGAAACCGGCTGGTCAGAACCGAAACAGTACAAGTGGAGTGGAGAAGAAATGCTTGTCAGTTATTCTTCCCCGGTCGCGGCGACCATTCATGGCAAGCGACATATTATATGCCTGGTTCGGCAAGGGCTTGTTTCGATTGATCCTGAAACCGGTGCAGAAAATTTCAAATACTGGTTCCGTGCGCGTTTGCACGATTCCGTAAATGCGGCTCGTCCTGTTGTCATCGGCGATACCATTCTCATTTCAGCCGCGTACCGAACCGGAGCAGCATTACTGAAAGTTTCATCCGATGGAAAAAGCGTGAAGGAAGTTTGGCGAAATCGACGCAACCTAATGACCCACTGGTCCACCGCAACCCCAGTGGGCGAATTCGTTTATGGATTCAGCGGCAGGCACGAAAATGAAGCCGCTATGAAGTGCATGAAAGTTGCCACCGGGGAAGTTATCTGGCAAACGTCTGGCCGGGATGGTTCGATTGAACATTTAACCCCCGTTTCAAAAAGTACCGTCAAAAACAGCAAGACCGGCAAAGTGGAAGCCTGGCCTTATTACGGGCGCGGTTCCTCTATTTACGCAGAGGGAAATTTGATCGTATTAGGGGAACGCGGAACGTTGGCTTTGGTGAAGGCGAGTCCAGAATCATTCCAGGAAATCAGTCGCTTCAAGCCGGTCCGCATGGAATACCCCTGTTGGGCGGCTCCGGTGTTGAGCCGCGGGAAACTCTTCTTACGCTGCGATAATGCACTGGTCTGTTATGATATCAAAGCGAGTTCCTCCAAGTAGTATCGCCTGCTCTTGTGAACCGCATCAACTCCTAACCCGGCAAAGCCGGAACCAAACAAGAAATCAAACTAACCACAGAGACTCAGAGGTCACTGAGAAAAGAATTTCCTGCATCGTCTATAAAGTATTGAAATTCAATCTACCATTTTAATTTTTTGAAATAGTAGTTCTTTTCCTTTACTTTACGTGAAGCTCTTTTCAAAAATCAGGCACCTCTTTTTGCATTGCCTCAGTGCTCTCCGTGTCTCTGTGGTTTACACTTTTCTTTTTCGTGGTAATAAAATCCTGCCACTTTTGCGCAGCATTTCATTGATACGATCCTAAGAAGATGTTTTTAAGAATGCAGGAACCAGGGAACCTCATTATGAGTCATCGCAGTTGACGTCCATAACATTGGTGCGTTACAACCCCATGAACAGGCAGATACTTTAATGTAAGAATCAAGGATTTCACGATGTCGCAAAATCAAAACGGAACTGCTGAGAAATTTTCTGCTACTCAAGCCTGGGGAGAGATGGGCGAAGATGCCACGATTTTAATTTTTGGTGCATCGGGCGATTTAACCGCACGTAAATTGATCCCGGCGTTGTACACTCTTTGGAAGACCGGCTATCTTCCGAAAAAGTCTCAAATAATTGGAGTGGCTCGCCGGGAAAAAAGTGATGATATTTTTCGGAAAGAAATGTTTGAAGCGGTCCACTCAGCTTCGCGCACCGGAGAAGTGACAGAAAAAGACTGGGAACAGTTTGCAGGCCGTTTGCATTATCGTCAGGTGGATATTACCGATGCAACTCAGTACGAAAAACTGAAAACCTCGCTGGAAGAACTGGAAACAAAGCTTGAGCTTTCGGGCAAACGAATTGTTTACATGGCGACTGCGCCGAAACTTTTCCTTCCTGCAGTAGAATCGCTCGATACTTCCGGGATGATCCCCAGTGTCGAAGATGAAAACTGGTTAAGGGTGGTATTTGAAAAACCGTTCGGACACGATTTAGCCTCTGCTCAAAGTTTGAGCTATTCACTCAGTCGGCATTTGCATGAAAGCCAGATTTACCGCATCGATCATTATCTGGGGAAAGAAACCGTACAGAATATTTTGCTCTTTCGGTTTGGCAATTCGATTTTCGAACCCCTGTTAAATCGAAATCATGTTGATCATATTCAAATTACCGTTGCAGAATCGCAAGGGATGGAGCGAGGGCGGGGCGGTTATTACGATCAAGCGGGGGCATTGCGTGATGTGCTGCAAAATCACGTTTTACAACTGCTTTGCCTGATCGCGATGGAGCCTCCCGCCTTGTTTCGCGGGGACGATATTCGCGATGAAAAAATGAAGGTGCTACAAGCGATGAGACCGGGAGATGAAGACGATATTTCTCGGTGGGCGATTGCAGGACAGTACACGGCTGCTGAGGTTGAAGGGGGAGAGATACTTACTGGTTACCGTCAGGAAGATCGCATTCCAGAAATTTCCCGGCGAGAAACTTACATTGCACTGGAAGCATTTGTCGATAACTGGCGCTGGGCAGGAGTCCCATTTTATATAAGAACAGGTAAAAGGTTGCCTGCCCGCGTGAGTGAAATCGCGGTCCAGTTCAAACATCCGCCGATGAACCTGTTTACAACCGTCGAATGCGATGGCGACATGTGTGCGATGGTCGAAGCGAAACCTAATACTCTTGTTTTTCGCATTCAACCTCACGAAGGAATTCAGTTGACCTGTTCGACAAAACGCCCCGGCATGCAATATCAAATTCATCCTGTGAAAATGGATTTCGCTTACGATGAAGAATTCAAAACCGGACTACCTGAAGCCTACGAACGGCTGCTGCTTGATGTGATGCGAGGTGATTCGACCCTGTTTACCCGCAGCGATGAACTTGAAGCTGCCTGGAAATTCGTCACACCAATTCTGGAACATCTTGAAAGCAGAAACCAAGATCCCGAATTCTACCCGGCTGGAACCTGGGGACCGGAAGCGGCTGATAAATTGCTCGAAAAAAGCGGGCGGCATTGGCGCAAACCATCCGTCAGTCTATAAGTTGAATAAAGCACGCTTCTAACGATGAAAAACCCACTTGATGGATAAATCGTTTAACGGCAAGCCGAAGGCGACTGCGTAGACAGGTTTGTTTGATTGGAAGGTATTGAACCGCAAATGAACGCCAATTAATTTTTAGGGATAAAGTATTAACCAATCAGGGGATCAATCATTCGTATTACTAACGTTAAAAGTTTGCGAACGGCTCGCAATTTTTTAGAAAAATAGTATTTGGTTACGGCCATCAGAATGAACCTTATACTTCTATTTATCCCAAAGAAGCACAGACATTCCTGTCTGTCTTGTTTGAGTATGCTGTAATTAAAGGCAGACAAGAATGTCTACCCTCCGTTCAAGGGGAGTTTCTTGAGTAAATAGAAGTTCCCTTATGTTTCTATTTTTCAGAGAGGAACTACAGAATGATCTTCAACAGATCGTTTGCTTTTTATTGCTCTATTGTAAGCAGTTTATTTTTGCTACAGATGGCTTTGCTTTCTCCCAGTCTGATCGCTGATGATTGGCCGCAGTTTCGCGGAACAGACGCTCGGGGCGTTGCAGATCATCCGGGGTTGCCGGAGCGTTGGAGCGAAACGGAAAACATCCTCTGGAAAAAACCGGTTGAAGGTCGCGGGTGGTCATCACCAGTTGTTGCAGATGACAAAGTGTTCGTGACGACGGTTGTACGCTTATCGGGAAGTGATGAAAAAGCGAAGCCGGGTCTTTACTTCGGCGGCAATCGCAACAAGCCGGCTCAGGTAGAACATCAATGGAAAATAATCTGCTTCCGTTTGAACGATGGCAAGGAACTCTGGCAGCGGACATTGCATCACGGCATCCCCAAAACATCCCGGCACATTAAAAACAGTTATGCGTCTGAAACTCCCGTTACCGATGGCAAACACGTTTATGTTCTTTTTGGAGATGTCGGCCTGTATTGCTTAACGACCAGCGGAAAACAAGTCTGGTCGAAACCGCTACCGCCTTATAAGACTCGTTTCGATTGGGGGACTGCTTCGTCGCCCATTTTACATAACGAAAAATTGATTATGGTCAGCGATAGCGAAGATTCTTCTTACCTGGCAGCTTTCAATAAACAAACCGGTAAGCAAATCTGGAAAGTATCCCGTGATGAAAAAAGTAACTGGGCCACGCCGTTCATTTGGAAGAATCAATTAAGAACAGAAATTGTTGTGCCGGGCAGTGGAAAAAATCGCTCGTACAATCTTGATGGAAAGTTGCTTTACGAATTTGCAGGTTCTTCGAGCATTACCATTGCTAACCCGTATGCTGCCCACGGTTTGTTGTATGTGACATCCGGCTACATACTCGATCCCAAGAAACCAATTTTTGCGATTCGCCCCGGTGCCTCAGGAGACATTTCCCTGCAACCAGATGAAACGTCGAACAAGTATATCGCATGGTGCCAAAAGAAAGCAGCTCCCTACAATCCCTCTACGATTGTTTATCGCGATCAGCTTTACGTCTTGCAGGATCGCGGTTTTTTCACTTCGTTTAATGCAACCACGGGGGAACCTGTCTACGGCAAGCAACGCCTGCCGGAAGGAAAATCTTTCACGACATCTCCCTGGGCATCGAACGGGAAAATATTCTGTTTGAACGAATTTGGAGAAACATTCGTCATTAAAGCCGGGCGTCAGTTTGAATTGCTGCACACGAATAAACTCGATTCAAAAGAACTTTGCATGGCGACACCAGCTATCGTTGGCAGCAAAATTATTTTGCGAACCGGCGATAATCTTTACTGTATTTCAAAGAAGTAAGTTTTTATTGGAACGGTTTGTTTAACGGCAAGCCGAAGGCGACTGCGTAAACCAGTTTGCTTGATTGGAAGGTGTCGAACCGCGAATCAACGTGATTTTCGCGAATTATTTTTCAGTCAGACGACCTGCTCCATTTTTCCTTGGCTACCTGTTTTTGTTTTTTTACCATGAATACTCGAAGAGACAAAGAAAGAAGGTAACTATTCAGTGAAATGTTCCTGAAACCTGTCAATGAATCAGCCGCAGGACGCTAGCCTCGGTTACATGTTATGAAATGCCTCAGGATGTACGCCGTAACGGCAATAACCGGGCTAGTGCTGGGCTGGTAAATAACCCGAAAAATGGGGAAGTTACGGTATTATCGTGTTGGGGAACTGTTGCGGAAAATAACGGTTTCGTGTGCCACGGCTCTATGAGCCGTGCTGCGTTGGAGTGAGAATATCTTGTTAAAATCAAGC